>OMUD01000184.1 GCA_900314125.1 uncultured Prevotellaceae bacterium
ATGACCATCAAAGAGATTGCTCTCGACCGTTACTACGAATTCTCCAACCGCTTTTTCCTGAAACAAAACCGTGAGATTCCTCACGATGTTTTCACCTACATATACGAATTAGTTGACGGACAGACATGGTATATCCAGAAAATCCTGAACCGTCTATACCGAACCCCAGATGCACCAATAAGTATCGAAGACGTACACAGAGTAGTAATAGAAATAATCGGAGAGCAGGAAGTCTATTTCCAGAATATCTATAACCTAATGACAACGAACCAGGCAAAGCTCATAACCGCCATTGCCAAAGAAGGAGTAGTGAGCAAGCCAACCGAGCAAAAATTCATCCATCAATACCTTCTCCCCGCACCAAGCAGCATCAATACAGCTCTGAAGACTCTGATAAACAATGAAATCATCTACAGAAAAGCAAATGGAGACTATATCGTTTATGACCGTTTCTTCAGAATATGGCTCAAGCACCTTGGAATCAGTTTTTAGGTTGGTTCTATAAATTACGTTATTACTAAAAAGCCACATGTGATGGTTTGAAATTCGGTTGCTTTTTGTTTGATGCGGCGTTTTTTGCCATTATTTGCAGTTACATAGCTCGCTATGCGCCTTTAAGTAACGATAAAAAAATAACTTGCCTCATTTTTGATATGTACAAATTGTTGGCGTTACTTTCATCTTTCGGGCTGTTTCTGCCCATTTTCTCAGTCATGATGCCCGCATCACTCCTTCGAAAACGGACAAAAACATCTCCAAAATATGAACAAACTGAGGCAATTTATTTTTTCATCATTACTAAACACTGCCAAAAGTCCATCCTCGTCAATTCAAAAATCAATCCGACCTAATTTTTATAACCACCCTTTAGTTTTTGGCTTAGCATCAAACACCATGCCATTCTGACGTAAATCCCGAATTGACACACCCTCACAAATTTATAAAGTTACAACAATCATCTCAGATATGAGAATCTTATCCGTTTCAAAGCATATATATACTTAACAAATTTTAAGCAACAATAATAAAACGACAATCAGCTCGAACTCGCCCAATGTGTCATTCCTAATACAAAAAGGTCAAAACGACAAATCACAGAGATTGGCGCTCAGACATATCAATCTGCCACATTGATAATTACACGCCGATAGGACACCAATTGAAAGGGACTGTCATCGTGGACCTCACAAACAAGTTGAATTTTCCTGCCCTCATAGGATGGTGGCACAGTCACTGTTAAAACGGGGGATTGAATAGCCGACGTACATGTTAAAACTCCTGTTTGATTGTTCACTGGCAGCTGCTCCCACCATAGAAATCGTAAAGATTCACCTTCCGGGTCATAACTATTGCCGGCGTTCAGCTTGATGGTCTGGCCAACATTCGCTTTTATCCGTATTGGTGAATGCCCCCGTTTTCCATTGACGATAACTACCGGATTCGTAGTTCCCTTGCCTTCAGAAGCCCACTGCATCCTCGCCGCAAAATCGTTGAACTCATCAGGATAGAAGCGGACCTCAAAATGGTTGGAATAATCCTTCACCGGTTGTTGCCAGTTAGTCCATGAATAAGTCAAGCTATCGGGCGACAGACCGAACTGATGATAGCCACCCCATCCCACTTGAGTAGGGTCATCGGGGTCGTTCAGGCCGTTGGGCATACAATGAAAGAAACTGGGTGTATCGCCTTCCACACCGTATTTGTTCTTCGGATAAATCCTGCCCATTTCTCCATGTCCCTGAATCAGGCGTTCATGGCGTTTCCAGTTCTTGTTGCCGAGGTCGTTATGATTCAACCACGCTGACTCATCCCATATCAACATCAAATCGTTAGAAAACTCTTTCCGCAACCACATGTGAGAACTATAGTCTTTTTGGTTTCGCATTGCCCACACCATGTCCTGGTCGGTGATGGTGTAAAGACGTATTTTATGCAAAATGCGTTTAAAGTCTTTCTGATTTCTATCATGTTGAAGCCGCCATACAGCCTGGGCCAGCGTATTCGCTCCGCCCCACGCACAGAAATAAATCGGACGTTCATCATCCTCATCCAGCAGTTCAATTATTTTTCTGCTGCCTGGCGTATCGTTACCTTCGCCTATCACCCCAATGCCCGCTTTTGGGCTACCTAAAGCCAAACAGCTCCGCAAATAGTCGGCACTCGGCCAGTAACCAATAGGCTGAGCCATTGCCTGTTCCTTCTTTAAGGGGTGAAACGAAGTCTGGCGTGAACGCTTCATTAAGTTATACACATCCTTCTCGTATGCATCTATCACACACTCAAGATATTTCATCCATTCCGGCGGATAAGGGTTAGAGTTCCATCCTACAGAAGGAATGAGAGCTTCGATTTCAAAGCAGTCCGCATAGGCAAGCAGACGTATGGCAGACTCCGTGTCATCGGGTTCCAAATCAGCCGGACATATATCCGTCATCACTACCAGCCTAGGTTTCAGCTCCCGCCTTTTCCCGGCCTTCAATGTGGAAAAACACATGATCATCAGGGTAAGCAGAATAAATGAAGGATATCGTTTCATTTCTGTTGAGTTTATTAAAGTGTGTTATAAAATTCCTATTTTGAGGGTTATTTACAAGTCAGCAATCTGCAATTCGTACTGATGCGATAAAATCGCGTTAGTATTCACATATTCTCAAATAGAGAATGTCTCACAAGTTTTTTCACTCAAACTGCCAACTGTCAAAACGCACATCACCGCTGAGCGTGAAATAAAGGTTATGAACACCAGTAATACTGCATTTAGCTCCCAGTGTCTTCCATTTCTCAGTTTTAACGCTCAGTTGAGCGGACAATTCTGCGTCCATGCTGTCCAATCTCACCTCAATCTTGCCTAATCCACTTAAGCGGGCTTTTATTTTCTTGCATCCTTTTCCAAAATCCACCTTCCGGACAAGTATGACACTTTTTGACGGCATCGGAAGTTTTTCGAAAGCCTTCCCTGATGTCGCCACCATATTACCAATGGTTTCACCTTCCACAAACTTAATCCCTTCAGTTGCAGCAGCAGTCTCTGCCTGTTGCAGAAGATATGGATTCAGCGGATGAATCTGAGGAACGCCTGATTTATCGACTGTGGCGGGATAAATATGAGCGTTTTGTTCATCCACATTGATTTCCGCAACCTGCAAGCTTCTGAAGCCACCGTCGGGCAATCCCATGTCGTCTTGCAACATCTCTGTGTGGTAGAACACATACCATTTACCTTGATATTTATGAAGATGGGTATGGTTGTTGGTATGAGTGAATCCCGGAAAATCGCCAGGGTTCTTCAGGTAGTTATTTCCATATTTCCACGACATGGAATCAAGGGGTGTCTCGCTGGTCATATAAGACATACAACAAATAGAGGGAATCTCGTCAGACAATGTCCAGTCAGAATGATCCTGCCAGTCAAGATTGTAGGTATATACATACTTTCCACCAATATAATTCAACTCATTCGCTTCGAAATGGTGCTGAGGACGCGGGTTGATGAATTCACTATCAAATGAAATCATGTCCTTGCCCAATCGTGCAATACGTCCCTTGGAACCTCCGAAAGCGATCCACCCCACACCATTGTCATCGATTACAGCACCCGGATCGAAAGGAACGTCACAGTCGCCCAGTCCCGGTGTCTTTGCGTCAACAAGACTCTTTTCGAGTGGTGAAGTCCAAGGGCCTATGGGCGACACAGCTGTAAGAACAGCTGTGCCGAATCCACTGTTGGAGAAATAAAGATAGAAATGGGTCTTGCCATCTTCCTCTATACGAGACACCACAGAGGGAGCCCAGGAATTGATAATCCAAGGAGCAATTTTTCCCACAGGAATGGCTCCATGACAAGTCCAGTTCACCATATCATCCGTTGAGAGGATTGCGATACTCTTGATTTTCTCATAGCTATTCTTATCGGCCAAATCATATTGCTCGCTGTCGTTTGTTCCATAGACATAGAGCCGTCCCTCATACTCCACGGCTGTGGGATCAGCGATGAAAAGATGATCAACCAAAGGATTGGCATATCCAGTCCTCAGCTTTGGTGAAACTTGTGCTGAGCAAGTCATACTCAGCACAAGTAACAAAGAAGCACAAATTATATTATTATTTTTCATTTCATATATTTTTTACCGTTATGAATGTAAATGCCACGAACTGTAGCCGGATTCACTCTGATGCCCATCAGATTGTAAGCTGGAGTGTCATCAACTGTGTTGGTGGAAATCGCATTGATAGCTGTAGGCACTGTACTGTTGCAATAAAGGCGGAAATTATCGACTTTCAACCTTCCGCAGCAGTCCCACGAAAGTCCCTCATAATTGCAGTACATGGCACTCTTGTTGTTGTCTGTTCTCACGCCGATGACAAGATCCTCGCCTTCTGCAATGGTCACCTCAACCTCTATGGTTGACATATTGCCCATATCACCAGACTCACCGGTGGTTGAAGAATTCACCTCGTCGTAACCGGCAAAGACACGTGATGTCTCATCAGGATGCAATAAACTTAGTTCCGTTTCATTATAATTCTCTGCCTTACCATAATAAGCAGCATTGCCGTTGACGAGGAGACACTGTCCCGTCAAATGGGAGGCACCGCCTTCGTTGGTGACATTCATGTCGGCACTAACTTTATAAGTACCTGCAGGAAGGCCTTTTATGGTCTGATAAAGATATGTCTCTGGCATCGGAGCAGAGAGCAAGCAGTAGGAGTATTCACCATCGGTTGTGTAGTTGTTCTTTTCAATGGCAGTGAAACTGTTGATACCAGCATTTGCGATTTCCTCAGCTGTCTTACATTCTGTTCCCGCAACGTTCATATGCCATCCATAAGGGACAGTGTGGGCTCCACTGCTGACAAACAGGTCTTGCCCGTTGAGAATCTCAAAGCTCGGGTTGACAAGGAAACGGGTGATATCCGTGTCTTGCTCCACGCCACCTTCTACCCAGGCTTTGGCTATAAGCCATTCCACCTCCTCCGCAGTGGCATACGCCTCATTTAATGTCATAGATGGGTATTCTGACTGATAATCCGCATTGACCGTCTCATATAAGGTCCTCAACTTCATTCCTGCATCCGAAGCAGAAGCATCTTTGTCCTTCAAAACATCACAAGCCCTTTCCAACGCCACCAGCAATGTCTCATAAGCCCTCGCACTTTCTTCGGCTGTTGCAAAATTGGCTGCTATATTCGTTGACGCCTCGTTGATTTTATTAAAGTCCTTGCTCTTGTTGTCCAATAATTCCTGGGCAATCTCATTAGCTTCCTGCATGGCCTTCAATGTCTCGCCATCCATCTTGCGAGCCATATATTCGTCAGCGATGGACATATTCGTCTTCAAGTTTTCTATTGCCCCCTTGACATCAGCACCGATGTAAGTGAGGCGGACATTATAGAAACAGTTCCAGAATCCAGAGCTCGAACAGTCGAACACCACTTTCAAGGTGTTGTCGGTGACATTTGTTTCCACTTTATTGTCATAAAGTCCGAGTTCAAAGAATTTCATTGCAACACTTGCATTGTCTGGCACATAATATGAAGAACCATGATATCCTTCTTCTATATCAGTCAATCCGCAAGCAAAAACATTGTGAATTAATGTCTCGCTGTCATTAAGCCGAAGTTTAGACGATACTTTGTAAGTCGGTGTTCCGTCACCTGCATTCCAGTCATCATTTGCTCCTGCCCAGTCCCAATGACAGAATTGGAACCCCTGGACCTCCAAGCGGTAAGTACCATTCGGAATGTCTGTCAAAGTCTGCTCGGCCGACCAGTCTCCCCACCATTTCTCCAAAATATGGCTGTCGGTATTGATGCTGTAGTCTCCCAGCGTGGCATTCCAACCACCCTGCTCTGTGAAACCGCCATTTTTCAGCAAATAAGTCACATCCATGCCAGAGTCAATGACAGAGTTTTCAGCCTTGGTGTTTAGTTCTGCCAAGGTTTTCAGCACATCCTTGATTTCATCCTTTGTAAATAAGCGGTCAACCATTTTGTCTTGAACATCATTTTCGAGAAGATAGTCACCCAAAGCATTGATTGCATCTGAATCACCCTTGTCCATAATGTTGTCGGCTTTGGCATAAAGCTCTTCCAAAGCAGCATAGTCCTGTTGGTTTTCTATGGCCTCATCATAGTGGCGTTGGAACTGATTGTAAAGAGATTCCTTCTCGTCATTGTCAGCATCGGCAGACAGCTCTTTTGCCAGATTGATGTCAATCTTAAGTTGTTCAGCAACGTCTTTTCCTATATTTTCCTCATCTATCAGGCTCTGAGACTTTTCTATCAAGCCTTTCAGACGCTCGTCCACGGACTGATCGCCCATATACTCTAGTTTGAAGTCAAGAATTATACACTGTCCGACGTTTGTGTTCTCAAACATGACACCTACTTCCGCTTCCCCAGTTCTACACTCAAAAACGACTTCAGAGTAACCACGGTACCATCCTGAGTCAACAAGAGGTTCCTTGAAAACCTTGTCACCGATTTTCGCATATATGTAGGCACCTTTCAATGGATCTCCGTCCTCACCTAAATGGCGAATCCAAAGACCATAATTGCTGAAACGGTATTTACCATTATTCAGTTCCGTCAGTTTTTGGTAGAAGCGGCTGTCGGAAAACGCACCAGGCGACCAACTGCCCAAAGTCTTGTTGTCTTCATAGAATCCATCATTATCGAATTCGCCCATACCGAGGAATGAAGAAGGAGTCATCTCCCAACCTGGAACGTCATGTCCATCTTTAACCCAATTCTCAGTGAGATCTGCGTTTCTCAGATACAGGGAAGTCACATCCACAGGGTTCAACTCTGAGGCATTCTTGATTCGGTTTTCCTTCAATACGCCAAGAAGATTATTGTAGGCGGCATCATATTCATCCTTCAAAGATGCAGAATTATAGCTGTCCACATAAGTTGCCACATCCACTCCGTAGCTCTCCAGTTCAGCTATGGCATTGAAAAGCACACGCTGGCTCACAAAAAGTTCATACTTTTCCAGGCTCACGATAAACCAATCGATATATCCCTCACCAGATTTCAGTATGGGATGAAGAAGTCCAGTCTCTGTGGAGATGCCGGTCCAGGTGTCAGGATTGTTCTCCCAGAGATAATCAGGATCAGACTTTGACGGACGGATATAATATGCACCTGAGGACTGCCTCTCCACACACCACACCGTGTTTGGGTCATTAGAATTACCCTCGCAGCCCACATTCTCCCAGTCAGCATATAGATAACCTTTCACACCCTGCATTTTCCATTCATCATTGGAATCATCATACTCAAACAAGATGGGATTTCCGTCATTATTAAAAGTCAAAGTGATGCCGTCGGCATTTACAAACTGTTCAGCCGTCACATTATAAATATAAAACTGCCGTCCATCCTCAATGTCGCAGTTTTCGGGCACAGGCTTATTTAAGCCGGCAGCCAACGCATTCAGGCAGACGACGCACATCATCATGCCCGTAATCATTGTTTTCGCAATAGTTTTCATGATCAGAGTCTAATTAGTTGTTAATAATTGAAAAATGATTTAATTTTTATTGCAAATGTAGTGGAATCAAAGCATCCAGATAAGAAAAAATGTTTCACATATAGGAAGAAATAACCAAATTACCTTTTTTACCTCCAATGATCATTTTCTACTTTTGATAAAGTCGCTTGGAGTAACTCCATACTCTGCCTTGAAATTCATGGAGAAGCTCTTCAGGGAATTATATCCAACCGCATACGCAACCTCTGTAATTTGCTGTTGGGAATTCTCCAGCAAATATCGTCCACGCTTCACACGTATAGTTCTGATGAATTCCACGGGACCAAGCCCAGTGACAGCCATAAGTTTTTTATACAGATTCGACCTTGACATACACAACTCTTGAGCAAGCACCACCACAGAGAAATTGGGGTCAGTCATTTTTTCCTCAACGATTTTTATGGCATTTTGTATAAACTGTTCGTCAAGAGGAGTGATTGTGATCTCACTTGGATTGACATCCATCTTTTTACGGAATTTCTGATGGCTCTTTTCTGACCACTCCATGATTCTTTTGATTCTCAGCGCCAGCATGTCCATGTTGAAAGGTTTTGCAATATAATCATCGGCACCGAGTTGCAGACCTTCAAGCATGCTTTCATCTGTGGTTCGTGCTGTTAGAAGAATCACAGGAATGTGAGAGAAATTGATATCGTTCTTGATTCTTTTGCATAGTTCAAAACCATCAACACCAGGCATCATCACGTCGCTGACGACTAAATCTATAGTTTCCTCGGCCATTATGGACAGTGCCATCTCACCATGCTCAGCCGTCTCCACATCATATGTATCCTGCAAACTGGACTTGATGAATTCCACGATATCTCGGTTATCATCAACCACCAGCACCGTCTTTCTGATATTGGAGGGATCCCATTCTGTCACAGAAACTGGAACCGAAGATGATGAATTTTCATGACTGAGATTGTGAACTGGAATAGTCACGATGAAAACGCTGCCCTTGGGCTTGTTGTCACAAACAGTCACAGTGCCTTTGTGCATCGTGACGTATTCTTTGACGATATGTAAACCAATTCCGCTACCAGTCTGCATACTGTCATCCGACGACACTTGGTAAAAGCGGTGAAATATTTTCTCCTTATCACTGTCCGAAATACTGATGCCTGTATCAGCAACCGAGATTTCAACATAGTTGGAAAGGCATTGAAGATCCACATTAATTTTGCCACCTGATTCTGTATATTTAAAGGCATTGGAGAGTAGATTATAAACAATCTTGCTCATCTTCACTTTGTCATAACTCATCATGAACGATTCCACATTCCTCGTGTAGGAAAGCGAGATTCCCCTCTCCTCTGCATAATCCTCAAACGACAAGCAGATACCCTTGATTTGAGTTGAAATGTCATTGACGGATTCTTGCAATGTTTCTGTACCCACGTCAAGTCGTCTGAAGTCAAGAAGTGAGCCTACTTGATTGTAAAGCAACTGGGCGTTTTTCCTCACATTCTTCAGTTGAGGAAGCAATTCTGCCGGTTGAGTGCCGTCCTCCAGTTTCTTTACGATGACATCGATTGGCGACATAATGAGAGTGAGTGGAGTCCGAAGGTCATGACTGATATTCGTGAAGAACTGTAGTTTCATCTCTGTGATTTGAACAATTTTCTGTCGTTCAAGCAGTTCTTTCTGGTCATGGAGTTTCCGTATCTGCTCTTGACGGATTCGTCTCCAAATTAAATATGCAGCAGCCAAAAGCAGAAATGCATAGATTAGATAGGCAAAAGTTGAGAGATAGAATGGTGCTTTAACATGGATGTTAAGCGTGCACACTTCTGATTGAGCATCTCCGCCATCGCTCACTCTCAATAGCAACTGATAGTCACCAGGATGGAGACCAACAAGCGTGATATGGTTCTCGTTGGTGTAATTCCAGCCATTGGTCACCCCTTTTATTTGGTAAGCAAATTGAATACCACCAGCACGATTCAAATCACCAGGAAAAAAATCTATTCTCACGAAATTGTCATCCGATTCCAAATCAACAATCCCATTGACAATTGTAAGACTACGTTCACCCACACTCACTTCGGTGACGACAGGAACATAGGCGCTAGAGGTGCAATTCTGAATTTCATCAGGAGCAACCACAGTATAGCCCTCATCACCACCAAAAAGCAACTCCCCTGTTGTTGGAACCAATGAGGAAGTGGCATTGTAAAATTGTGTCTGGAGACCATCATGCTCAGTGTAGTTTCGGATGTCCCATCCCAAAGTACCATCAGCATTATTCTTAATGTAGAGCCAGCTGATGCCAGCAGCCGTACTCATCCAAAATTTTCCATGGCGATCTTCCACGATGCTACGTGGAAAGAGTTTAAGTCCCTCATTGATTCCACCGGCCTCATAGATACAGTCATGACGAATATCGAAAATGGTAATGCCAAAACGATGAATCATCAGAGCCAAATCGCGTTTTTTATCGTAAGCCACTTTCAACAACATCTTCTCTGCCATCAGCTGGCTCCCAGACCGGTTGGTTGTGAGTCTTTCTACTGAGTTCATGTGGAGGTCACAAATTACGAGGCCATAAGTAGAAGCGACCAGCATATTGCCCTTACCGTCCAGACAGAGCCCATTGCCCAGAATATCACTGCCGTTTTTATCTTTCACCACATCATACCGTCCATCACGGATGTTTATCCTCATTAATTTATTGACAGAAGAAGCACACCACACTTTTCCGTTTTGATCACTGAGGACGAACCAAGCATTGTTGACAGGAAGTTTTCCGTTTTCCTTGCAGAACTGTTCATAATGGTTGTTGTCATGAAACCGGAAAGCCCCATTCTGAAAGGTACCGACCCAGATATCTCCTGTTTCATCCTCTGTCACAGACATCACGGCGACATTAGGCAAAGTGGTTTTTTTCGATGTGCCATCTGGATATTCCACAAACAGACCATTTCCGTCGGTTCCCACCCAAACTCTGCCCTTGGAATCCGCAAAAACCGCAGTCACATCACCATAGGATGTTCCCTTCGTGGCAAACAAACGGCTATCTGGCCTGACCGCAGACAAGCCCGATTTGAAATGTGATGCCCAGATAGTTCCTTGACGGTCCACGCTCAGAAAGGTCACATTATTGGAGTTCAATGTATTGTCACGTTCAGGATTCCGACTAATGTTTATTATGTGCTCATTTTGCTTGTTATACACATAGATGCCATGATGGTCTGTGGCTATCCATATATTTCCTTTGCCGTCATCCACCATATTTCGGATGGCGTTGTTAGCCGCATAGACAGAATCGTGTCCTTGAAGATGAACCATCTGACGTACATTTTTTCCTCCTACATTGTAGCGGCACAACTGGTCGCCGGTTAAAGAAAAAATCCATAGTGTACGGTCCAGGTCTATAAACGAGCCATACATACTGTCATTCCCGCTCATTTCTGCCGGCAATTCCAGACGCTCTATTTTTCCGGTACTCCGTTCGAACTTCCAGACTTCGTCTTTCAGCCCAAACACCATCCCATTCGAGGTGACGGAAAAAATGGGGTAATTAACATCATCGACAGAAAAACGCTTGTTTGTCCATGTCTCATGACGGTCTTTCTTATAATCATACCTGGACAGGGAGCCGTTTTGAAGAACCCATAATGCGCCTTCCTCATCCACTTTCACAATGAACACGCCGTCAACATGGATTCCTTTCTGCCTGAGGCTCTCAGCAACATTCTCAGAAAACGTGTGTGAATCAGGATTATAAATAACATAAGAACGTCCGATGAAGACCCACACCTTACCTTCGGCATCCTCTTGCATGTCTTCTACAGGACTAAGAGCAAATCTCGCATTCAGAAATCTGTTCATCGGTTTCACCTCATAACCATCATAGCGGTCAAGCCCAGTGTCTGTACCAATCCACAAGAGCCCCCTGCTATCAACGAGAGTGCATCTCACATAGTTGTCGGAAAGTCCATCACTTGTGGTTAAAGATTGAAAACGATAGATGCCATCGGCTTTGGTATGGGAAGCACACAAAACAAAAGCCAGGCAAACAAGCAACCGGTTGAGTAGAGTCTTCATAGATTGATATCAATAAGATCAGGAACTTGGAGGAATTGATGCCGGCAAGTGAAGAATGAGTCACAACTACGCATCACAGTGTCATAGCCACGTTACATGGCAGGATGATTATGGAATATAATTCTTCACCCCATTCTGAATGACAATTCCATGATAACAATCATTCACCCGAATTCCGGTAAGATTGTATTTCGTTCCGGATGGAGAACGATGGGCGTTTTCAATGCTTCTGACATCTGTGGCTTCCGCCTCTGCTGATTTCACTCCTGCCATAATACCGTCATAGGCAGGCTGACAATTGATAGAGAGATTGGCACGATTTACGATTGTGCGAGCACTGTTGATATCCCATGCCATTGGCACACACCCATTTTTGATGGCTGATTCTGTGACAATCTTATACCATAGTTCCACAGATGCATCGTGTTTTATTTGGCTCTCTCCAGCTGGCATCTCTCGCCATTCAGCACCATATTCGCCGATAATCACAGGAATGCCGTTGTCTTTGAATTTCTTCATCTTGGCAAACTGCCCTTCCACCCACTCCTCTTCGCCCCAGGTGGCGTTATGGGTGGAGGTCCGCATATGATTGCCATTTCCCCAGTAGTATGCCATTTTTCCCCAATCCTCATCCTTCGTCATCTGGGCAAAATTGTAGGGGCCATAGAAATGCACCTCCAGCAAAAGCGCATCTTCAGCAGGATCATTCAGCAAGCCAATATCATAGAGGTCGCAAGTGCGGTCAATGTCTGTGTTTGGTCCCTGCACAGCCAGCACACGTGTAGTATTATTTCCGCCTGTGGCACGAACCGCATCGATGAATGCTTGTTCATATTTGATAAGAGCTGCAACCTTTGTGGCATTATCAGAATTTGGCTCATTCAAACCGGCAAATATCAAATGTTCATCATAGTACTTGAAGCGGTTGGCAATCTGCGTCCAAAGGCGTTTCATTATTGCACTTTTTTCAGCCACATTCTCCTCGGATGTATCATCAAACGAGTTTTCCACCCAACCACTGTCCCAATGGTCGTTGAGAACAACATACAGCCCGTCGTTGATACAATAATCCACAATTTGTTTCACACGGTTCATCCAAGCACTATCTATGGTATAGTTGCTGCCGGTATGGGCATACCACGCCACAGGAATTCTCACGGACTTAAACCCCAGCTGCTTGTAATAGTCTATGATTTTCTGGGTGGTTTTTGTGGGCTGCCAGCCTGTTTCATAGTCCAACTTGTTGGACAGCCAGCTGCAGTTGCAGGCTTCAAGTGTGTTTCCTAAGTTAATTCCAGGAATCATGTTGTCGGCTATCTCACGTGCTGATTGTGCCTTCACACCTAAAGAGGCAATCAGCATTAAAGCTAAAAAGAAATAATGTCTTCTCATATTTATTATTTTTGCAAAGTAATGATATAATGTTTCTACGGAGAACAAAGTTACATATTTTTAGCCATTCACATAAGCAAAGATGTGTACATTATGAGAAAAAATGTTTCAAAAGGGGTCAACGGATCCACCTGTAATCTAGTCAGCAAGAGCAAATTGTTGAATCGCCCCCAAAAAAGAAAAGCGGCAAATGATTGCCGCTTTTTGTCGTTGTGGAGTATACAGGACTCGAACCTGCCACCTTTTGACTGCCAGTCAAACGCTCTAGCCAGATGAGCTAATACCCCGTTGTTACGAATGCAAAGGTAATAAGATTATTTGAATTTTCCAACGATTTGCAGAAAAAAAACGAGGAGAATCAAAAAAAGACTGCTATCATGAGTCAAGCGGTTCAATCATGAGGATTGATTGAGAGACTATTTTGCGAGAAAGTCAGGAGACTTTTGATAGACACGGACATA
>OMUD01000191.1 GCA_900314125.1 uncultured Prevotellaceae bacterium
ATTATCGCATTATATCTTCCCCAATATCACCCGATTCCAGAGAATGATGAATGGTGGGGGAAAGGTTTTACGGAATGGACGAATGTGGTGCAGGCCAAACCACAGTTCAGAGGACATTACCAACCGCGCATCCCTGCTGACCTGGGGTTTTATGACCTGCGTTTGCCAGAGGTGAGGGAACAGCAGGCGCAATTGGCGAAGGAAGCCGGAATTGAAGGATTCTGCTATTACCATTATTGGTTTGGAAATAATCGGCAACTCTTGGAAAGACCTTTCAACGAGGTGCTTTCATCGGGAAAGCCCGATCTGCCGTTCTGTCTCTGCTGGGCTAACCACGACTGGACGAACAAAACCTGGCAGAAAGGAATGAGCGTGAAACGCGACAGCGTGATTATGAAAATGAATTATGATTTTGAAGATCATAAAAAGCATTTTAATGCTGTCTTGCCAGCATTCAGAGACAGCAGATATATCACAGTGGATGATATGCCGGTTTTCGGAATTTGGGCACCTCATGATTTCCCGGAAGTCAGTCGTTTTATAGATTTATGGCAGAAATTGGCCCGAGAAAACGGATTGAAAGGAATCCACTTTATGGGTTATACCACAAATGCCACTGGACGTTCAAGAACCGATGGAAAACTCACGCTTTGGAATCCGAATCAGGCGGCTGAACTCTATAAGTCGGTACTTGACTTAGGATTCGATGCTGTAATTTCTACAGGACTTTCGCGAGGTCAGTCACTTTGTAAGGGAAAGATGAGAATGTTGGCCTACTATCTGGCAAAACACACCTTCCTGCCAGCCCATAACAGGGCGGATTACGAAAAAGTTATGAAGAATTACTATGTGGAAGAAGATAAATGGGAGAATGTTTATCCTACCTTAATGCCGCAGTGGGACCGAACACCTCGGGCTGGAGCCAAAACGAACCCATTGGTGAACAGTACACCGGAAAAATTCCAAAGGTCTGTGGAGGAAGCGCTTGCTCTTATTGCTGGCAAGCAACCGCAGCATCAACTTCTTTTCCTCAAGTCGTGGAACGAGTGGGGTGAGGGTAATTATGTGGAGCCGGACCTGAAATATGGCCATGGATATCTTAAAGCTATCAAAAATGCCCTGGACAAAGTTGAGCATTTAGGCTGATGATTTCTCTAAGAATAAGTTTTATGATTTTACCTACTACTATTATTGAATCAAACGATGGCATTCGATAAAAAGAAATTATATGCTTTGCTTTTAAATTGTATCACAACTGTTTGTGGCATCGATGCGGCTAAAAAGTTCGATACAAGACTCAGGTTCAAGAGGAAGCTCAATCTGAAGCATCCGCAGACCCTGTCCGACAAAGTCACCTGGCTGCAACTCCATGACTTACCAGACTTGGCTGTCAAATGTACGGATAAATATGATGTCAGGAAATATATCAGGGAAAAGGGACTGGAAGATATACTTGTGCCTTTGGTGGCTGGTCCGTTTACGGATCAGAGTCAGATAAAGATGGATGACTACCCGCAAAAATTTGTGGTGAAAGGTACTCATGGGTGCAAAATGAATCTGATTGTCAATGATAAGTCTATTCTTGACATGGAGGCTTGCAAGCGTACTTTTCAATCATGGCTGAACACAACTTATGGAACTTATTCGGTTGAACCTCATTACACCAAAGTGCCACATAGGCTGATCGTTGAAGATTATTTGGAGTCAAAGGACGGACTGATCGACTATAAATTCCATTGTCTGAACGGCAAGCCTGAGTTTGTGCTCGTTGTAAAAGATAGGGTAAGTGTTGACAAAAGGAATATGATTTGCAAGTTGGGACTCTACGATATGGAATGGAAAAAAATGGATGGACTGGTACCTTTTAAAGATGAAGTTCCTTTTGATGAGAATATTGACAAACCGAAGTCGTTCGACAAAATGGTGAAAATTGCAAAGCTGCTTTCCAGCGATTTCAAATTTGTCAGAGTGGACTTATATGACATTGATGGAGATGTGAGATTTGGAGAGCTTACTTTCTCCCCCGCATGTGGAGTGTTCCCTAATTTTTCGGAAGATTTTAATATGAAGATGGGCAAACGCCTCAATGTCTGACCCATGTATTGGATCATTTCGCATTCATTTTTTTAAAATATCAAAAATATGGCAATTTCTATTATTGGACATTTTGGAGGGAAAAGAAATTTCAACGATGGACAGACCATCAAGACCCGCACATTCTATAGTGCATTGAATAAAACGAAGGTTGCCAAAGTACATAAGGTTGATACCTATTATATCAAGAAGAATCCATTTCTATTCATATATCAGCTCTTGCGCACGCTTTTTGCCGATAAGCGTGTGGTGGTCCTCCTATCATCTAATGGCAGAAAATTTCTGTTCCCCATCTTATGTTTCTGGAGCAAGCGGTTCAAAAAGTTTGTCTATCACTATGCCATTGGAGGAAGACTGGCAGATGAGGCGTCGGATAATGAACGTTTGAGAAAACGTATTGCCTCATTTAAAGGAAACTGGCTAGAGAATAAGGTGAATGTGACGAGACTGCATGAGATAGGAGTGAAGAATGCGGTGTATGTGCCGAATTTTAAGTCTATTAAACCTGTTGATCTGGATTCTGTGCCTCTTATTACGTCTGCTCCGTTCAGATTTTGTCTGTTCAGCAGGGTGATGAAGAAGAAAGGAGTGCAGGACGCTGCTGATGCCATTGTTGAAATCAACAGGAAATCCGGGAAGACAGTAGCGGAACTTGATATTTATGGACCAATAGACGAGGGCTACAAAGACGCATTTAATCAACTGCTCGAACAAAGTCCAGACTATATCCAATACAAGGGAATTGTGCCGGCAAACGAAAGCGTGGATGTTCTCAAAGATTACTTCATGTTGCTTTTCCCTACAAGATGGTTTAGGGAAGGTATGCCGGGAACAGTCATTGATGCCCTTTTCTCTGCGCTGCCGGTAATTGCCAGCGACTGGGCTTTTTGTAGGGAAATGTTGGAGGATGAGAAGACGGCGTTGATTTATGATTTCAACCAGCCATCGCTGCTAATTGATAAAATCGAATTTGCCATGGATCATCCAATGAAAATCAATGCTATGAAGGGCAACTGCTTGGATGAGGCGGAAAACTATTCAGAGAAAAAAGTGATGGACTTCATCATCAAGGAGATGTATCGATGAATTTGTGAACCGAATTTGATTATTCTTGCGAATAATGACCATTTCCTAAATGTCAGTGCCTGTCAAGAAAGGCCTTGATTTCATGAGCAATCTGACTGGAGTATTTTTCCGCACCTTTTCGGTTCATGTGACTGGCGTTGTGAAATAATCGCTTGTCGTAGATGTAGCTGCTGTCGTTGCCGTGATAGATAAAAGGAATGTCGTATTGTTTGGATAAGTCGCGGATGAAATCAAAGTTGGCGGCATAGTAAGAGGGAGCTTTATAATAGGGAGAACTGCAGAAAATCAGCTTTATGCCTTTATTAGTGCATTCTTGTGCAAAACGGTTCATGTAGCTTGCCCTGAGGCTGTCTAAGCCTGTTTCAGAGGCTTTTTCGGGTGGTGTCGAGTAATCATATTCCATTTCTTTGTCAACAGGACGGTAGCCTTTCAGCACGTCTTCCTTATAAGGGGTTACGAAGTCTTTGAGCAATTGGAATATATGACCATTGTGGCGGTAGCAGGAAGACAGCATCTTCAATCTTTCTGTCCTGTCCACCGAAAGGATGATGGAATCAATCGGCGATTCATGGTAGAAAGGGCGTAGAAGGCTGAGATATTTTTCGTTTGGCTCTCCGTTGAGGTAATCGAAGGCTGGCATCACATCATAGATGATGATTTTGGGCGTATAGCGTTTTGTGAAAAGTTTGAACCACCCATACTGCATGATAATCCCTTGCCCTTCTTGCCCGGTGTTGTAGCAAGTCATTCCCAGACTGTCTTCAAAAACCTGTGGACTGTAATGAAGTGAACATCGGGATGAGCCTGAAATGACCACGTCGGCACACATCTCATGGGCGATATAATCGAATCGTTTGGTATTGCCGCTTTTAGCATGGGCTTGAAGATAATCCAAGCCTTTGCCCAATAGGAAATCCATCAGGAGAACTGATGCCCCCAAAAGAATCAATTTAAGAAATATCTTTCTCATCATTAGAAATTTACGTAGATGAATTGACTGGTGTCGAGCACGCCGAGAAGCAAAATGGCTAACAGGCATACCACATAAGAACTCCAACGGATAATGCGGTAGCTGCTTTTGAAGGGATTCAAGGATTTCATCCCTATCTCATATAAGACAATCAGCAGCAGGCTTATTGCTATATAGATGGTTGTGGTGTTGTCCACCAATTCAAGTCGTCCTGGAGAGGTGAGGATTTTTTTGATGAATAATGCCGCATCGCTTATAGAAGGCATCCTGAACAATATCCACAAAAAATTCACAAGCATGAATGTGATGAACACCCGCACTGCATTCTTGATGACATTTTTTGATTTTTCTTTCAGTTTCAACATCCGTTCCACCACCAGGATGCAACCGTGAAGCAATCCCCAGAAGATGAATGTCCAGTTTGCCCCATGCCATATCCCGCTTACCAAGAAGGTGATGAGTATGTTTTTATAGCACTTGATGCTTGAGCAACGGGAACCGCCTAAAGGTATGTAAACGTATGTGGTCAGCCAGCGGGTGAGGGTGATGTGCCAGCGTTTCCAAAAGTCAGAGACCGAATACGCCCGGTAAGGATGATTGAAGTTTGTGGGAAGTTGGAAACCCATGATCTGTCCAACTCCGATAGCCATGAGGGAATAGCCTGCGAAGTCTGCATATAATTGGAAAGAATAGCAGATGGAGGCTAACAGGCAAGTCGTTCCTGAGTGAATTTCGTATGTGCTGTAAATCGTGTCAACATATAGTCCTAAGTGATTGGCAATCATTAATTTCAAGAAGAGACCTAAAAGCAGTTGCCTGAAACCTTCTGTCATTTTCTCAAAGTCGAGTGGACGCCGATTCCTGATTTGGGGGAGAAGTTCGCTGGATTTACTGATTGGGCCGGAAGAGATTTGAGGAAAGAACGAAACAAACAGCATGTAGTTCACAAGGTTCCGTTCGGCTTTCTCGCGGTTTTTATAGACTTCAAATAAATAACCTACTGCTTGGAATGAGAAAAAGGAAATACCAAGCGGAAGGCTCCAATTCATCCCTGCCAATCCGATTTCAATTCCATAACGTCCGCATAGCTCAGTGATGGAGTTGAGCAGGAAGTCATAGTATTTGTAGATGAATAAAGGGAGAAGTGCCAGCACAATACCAAAAGTGATGAGATATTTCTGTTTGGAATAGGCTTGCCGTTTTTCAATCAATATCGCAAACAGATACGTCACAAGAGTTACCCAGAGCAGAACAAGTGTGTGCACTGGATTCCATTGCAGGTAGAGGGCATAGGAAACAACCAGCAACAGCAGGTTGCTGTATCTGGGTTGTAATGCCGAATGCTTGAATAAATAGGTCAGGCAGTAGTAACTGAAAAAAATGATGGGAAAAACCCAGATAAACTGGAAAGAATTGAATATCATGGATGTTCTGTGTTGCGTCAGCGTAATTTATAGACTCTCACCCAATCAATGTCCATCCAGGCAGGAAGCTGTTCAGGACGGAGGTCTTTCAACCAAGGATTTGCCCACTGCATGTCGATGAGCAGGAAACTCTCTGTGCCAAAAGGAAATTGACCTGCCACATCGCTACCTTGCAGTTTGGGGTATATGGCGGTCACTTTGTCATTCACCATCATAATCAGGCGGTCAGGCAATATCTGCACGCTATATATATTCCATTTGCTGACATCAACGCTGTGGGAGAAAGTGTATTCTTCCCGTTTCTGTCTCTTCAAATAGCCGTTATAGTAGTTGTGGAAAGTGTGGTGGATGATTTTGTCGTGGTTGTAATGCTCTAATAGGTCGATTTCTGCACGCTTCGGATTCTCATCGCCCCGCTCAAGGCTGTGGATCCAGATGGCTGGCCAGCAACCCATGGCACTGGTCATTCGGGCACGCACTTCAACCTTGCCAAAACCAAAACTGAACTTGTCGCGGGTGGTGATGCCGCCTGTCACCACTTTGGCCGTGTCACCTTTGGCCCACCCATCATTGCGCATGCAGTAAAGGCGGAGCCTGCCACGCCGTAAATCATAAAGGCGGTCTTCTTTCGACATGTGACGACACCAATGTGGTGGGTTACGGTCGATTTTCGACCATTTGCTCCAATCAATGGTGCGTCCGTTGAAATCATCTTGCCATACCAGTTCAAAGTCCGCTTGCGTGGTCTTGATTTGGGTGGACAGTTTAGGGAGGGATATGCTGTGTTTAAGATGAAAAAAATAAACCCCGAATATAGCCACCAGGATGATTGATATGATTGCAGTTCTCTTGTATGACATATCCTTACTTTTTATTTTTTTCTTAATTTCCGTCTCAATTTCTTTGAGTAGTACTTGTTCTTCACCTGCTTCAGCATGTAGCTCGGCATGAACATGAAGTAGAGATATGAATAGGCCTTGAACTTCGAATAGCCGAAAATGCTGCTATAGACCTCTGCGTTGTATTTCAGCAGGGTGTGCTTGTTGCGGGAGATGGAGTTGTTCAGGATGCGGTAGTAGGCGAGGGGATCGGTGATGCCGTATGCCACCTCGCATTTCTTCATGATATTCAGAAACATCGCCCAGTCCTGGCGTTTTCGGATAGGCGGCATATAGAACTTGCCAAAGAAAGAGGTGTCATAAATACCTGTCAGACAGCCAATTTTGTTGTCGTGCTTCATGCTCTTGAGCGTGAGCTTTGGAGGCACTTTCACGATGCCGTTCAAGTTCGACTCCTCATCGCAGGTGTAGTAACTGCTGTAGCAGAGGCAACACTTCTTCTCGTGCATGAATTTCACCTGACGCTCCAACTTTTCAGGAACCCACCGGTCATCGCTGTCGCAGAAGGCGATGTAGCGCCCTTGCGCATGCTTGATGGAGTTGTTGCGGCAATAGCCGGCACCACTGTTCTGATAGAGAAAGAAGTACTTGATGTTCTTGTATTCCGATGCGTAGCGCTGAAGAATCAGGCGCGTGTCGTCGGTGGAGTTGTCGTCCGTGATAATCAGCTCCCAGTTCGTGTAGGTCTGGCTGAGAATGCTCTCTATGCTTTCCTCCACGAAGTCGGCGGAATTATACGTCGGCATGATAATCGATACAAGGTCTTCTTTCAACATAGTCAGGTTAATGAGGCGCTTCAGAGGGAGAACACTTTACTCGACCGCAGAGGCGGGGGAATTCTCCTTCATCGTTACTGCAAAAATATGGATTTTATTTGTATTTGCAAAATTATTCAGCTTTTTTGTCTATACGTATGTTTCTAAACCGACAGTCTCTGTTGCATTGACACTTTCCAAGATGTCAAGTGCAACCTGATGCCTAGAATTTCTTGAAACTCAGCCGCAGTTCATCGGTGCTCAGGGTCATGGTGCTGGAACTCAGTTTGTCGATCTTGAATACCTCTGGCTGATGGTTGATGCCCAGCGGAGCAAGGACGGACAGGTCCTCCACGGCGATGTTGCCGGTGACTTTGTTGTAGAGATGGGCGTCGGAGAGGCTCAAGGTGTTGTCGGCGTTGACAAAACGGAACACATATTCCCGTATGCCTGGGTCGTTGTTGTCGCGGGCCACGAGCAGGTCTTTCTCCACAGCCCAGAAGATGCTGGCGTCTGTGAGGTTGCTGATGCCGCCTGTCTGAAGGGTATCTACTGTGGTCAGTTTCCAGTAGCCGTCGAGTTTGCCGTTGTGCGAGGTGTCCAGCTTGCAGCCGATGGCCAGAAAAACCGACAGCAGGAGAACCGTAGATTTTATGATTGTTTTCATCGTGATTCCTTGTTTTCCAAATATGAACTGTTGATTTTGATCTCTTGTTTCTCAAATTTCAACCGTTATCTTTTATGCCCTCTGGTCAATACACCTTGCTTGCGGATGGTCAGGTTGCAACCGAAGTTGTCGCCGATGATGTCGCCGCTGTCAAGGCCCAAGCCCAGCGATGCGGACCATCCACGGAGAGACGGACGCTGTGGGGTGTAGGTGCCCTCAAGCAGGAAGCTGGTCTGATGCTTTTTCTTGGTGTATGGCTGGCGGTAGGTGCCCAAGCCTTCTTCCCATGAGGCAAGCAGACGGTAAGCGATTTCTTTTGTCGGCTGACCTCCTACACCAAGGTGGAAAGCCATGAAGCGGTTGTTCTTGAAGCGGAGCATACCGTCGTCGTTGTAGATCGGAGAGTAGTAGAGTGGGTTGCCGATGGCTTCGCCCCAGTGTTGCCAGCCTGGATAGATGTAATGGTTGTAATATTCGTCAATTCCACCGATGTGGTCGGAATTGCCTGGATTGTGGTCGTGGTAGATCGGGCCGCTCTGGTATTTGGTGTAGAGGTATTCCAAGAGCAGGTTCCTGACCCATCGCTTCTCTTTCAGTTCCAAATCCCAACCCAGCAGCATGTCCTTGAAATCGTAGAGCAGGTATTTGCGCTCGCTGTGGCTGTTCCAGGCGCTTCCGCTGCCGTAGCCGTCGTAGTCCACTCCGAACATGCCCGACTGATCCTCAAAGAATTTCTCAAAATAGAGGCTCGACTTCCATTTCTTCTTCTCATAGTTCACGCGGATGAGGTAGCTGCCGAGGTGGTTGCCTTCCGTGTTCTCATACACGCTGCCTTTTTCGTAGGAGTCGCCACCGCCAGGGATGAAGGCGTTGAGAAATGATTTCAAGCCCTTGCCGTTCTCAATCTCTGGATAATTCGGATGGTTGTAGGTGTTGCCACCGAACACGCAGGCCATCTCCAGTCCCAGCTCAAGTGAGAGCGGATAGTCATAGTCCTCATGCTTGATGCGGAGGTAACCGGCCTTGCTGTGGAACAGCGCGTTGTCGGTGTATTGCTTCGTGCCACCGGTGAAGTCGTGTTGCCAGTTCTTGTCGGTCATCATGCCATAGCCGATGTGACCTTTGATCTGCACCCATCCGCGGGTCAGCGGAACGGTCCAGTATTCGGGCAGCTCCAGACGGACTTGCGGTATAGGACGTGAGTTGATGCCCAGCGTCTGGCCTCCGGAACTGAAACGGTTGTCCTTCAACTCCATCGGGCGCTCTTTCGCTCCCACAGAAAGGCGTCCGTGAAGCCAGTTCACATCAAAGTAGGCCTGCTGGATAATCAGGTGTGAAGTGTGGCCTGCGGCAACGGCCACGTCCAGCCCATAGCCATAGCGCCAACGGTGGAGGGAGTCGGCCGAGGCGTCGCGGAACAGTCCGCCGCGCAGATAACCTGAGTTGGTTTTTGCGGAAGGTAGGCCAAAGCGGTTGCTGTGAAGCCAGAGCGGAGCGTGATCGCCGCTGCCTGCCGTGGCGCTCAGTTCTGCCTTGTAGGTGATGTCGCTCAGCAGGCGTGTGCCGGTGCTGTCGGCTTCTTCCTGGCTGTAGGCATTGAGGCTCAGAAGCAGGAATAGCAATATAAGGATTTGTTTCATAGCGCACATGTTGTTAGTGTCGGTATGTGTAGCCATAGTCGGTCAGGCTTTTGTGGACATCGGGAATCCAATGGAGGTCGTAGTCGGCATAGGAGCGGAAGACGATGCCGATGGCGTCGATGCGAGTGTCGTAGCTGTGGCCGTAGAAGCGCTTGTATTGATAGGCGGCGCGGGCCACATGGCGGATTTTCTCGGTGTTCACAGCATGAAGTGGGTCGAGGAAGGTGGTCGTGCGCGTCTTCACCTCAACAAAGTGGAGGGCATTGTCCTTGAAAGCAACGATGTCAATCTCGCAGCCTCCCTTCAACCGCCAGTTCATGTGGAGAATGCGGTAGCCTTGGCGCATCAGGTAGTTGGCGGCTATCTCCTCACCGGCAGAACCCAGTTCCTTGTTCGTCATCGTCTGTCTTCGTTTAGTAAACCGAAATTCTCAGTCAGGTGTCTTTCCCAAAAAACGAAACTCCCCGCCCTCAGTGAGGAGGGTGCGGGGAGTGTGGTCGGTGTTATTTCGCAAAGCTGATGGCCCTGGTCTCGCGGATCACGGTGATCTTCACCTGTCCTGGATAGGTCATCTCGTCTTGGATTTTCTTGGCGATTTCTGCGCTCAAGGTCTCTGTCTCCTTGTCGCTGATCTTGTCGGCACCTACAATCACGCGCAGCTCACGGCCGGCTTGGATGGCGTAGGTCTTCGTAACGCCTGGATACGACATGGCCAACTGCTCCAGGTCGTTCAGACGCTTGATGTATGCCTCCACGATTTCGCGGCGGGCGCCTGGACGGGCACCACTGATGGCGTCGCAAACCTGCACGATAGGAGCAAGCAGTGTGGTCATCTCTGCCTCGTCGTGGTGAGCAGCGATGGCATTCACGATGTCTGCCTTCTCTTTGTATTTCTCAGCCAGTTTGGCTCCGTAGGTGGCGTGTGGCATTTCTGGCTCCTCGTCAGGCACCTTGCCAATGTCGTGGAGCAAGCCGGCACGGCGGGCTTTCTTCGGATTCAGGCCCAACTCAGATGCCATCACGGCACACAGGTTGGCGGTTTCACGCGAGTGCTGCAGCAGGTTCTGACCGTAGGATGAACGGTATTTCATCTTACCAATCATGCGGATAAGCTCTGGATGCAGACCATGGATACCCAGGTCAATCGCGGTGCGCTTACCGGTCTCGATGATTTCTTCTTCAACCTGCTTCTTCACCTTTGCCACCACTTCCTCGATACGGGCTGGGTGAATGCGGCCATCGGCCACAAGCTGGTGGAGGGCAAGACGGCAAATCTCACGGCGAACTGGGTCGAAAGCGGAAATCACGATAGCTTCAGGAGTGTCGTCCACCACAATCTCAACGCCGGTGGCGGCTTCCAAAGCGCGGATGTTGCGGCCTTCACGACCAATCACACGGCCTTTCACCTCGTCGGAGTCAATGTGGAACACGCTCACGGAGTTCTCAATCGCTGTCTCCGTGGCAACGCGCTGGATGCTCTGAATCACGATGCGCTTGGCTTCTTTCGTGGCGGTCATTTTCGCATCATCCACAATCTCGTTGATATATTGCATGGCCTCGGTGCGGGCTTCGTCTTTCATGCTTTCCATGAGCTGATTCTTGGCTTCCTCTGCACTCAAACCACTGATGGCCACAAGCTTCGTGCGCTCCTGAGCCACCATCTTGTCCAGCTCGGTCTTCTTGCCTTCGTACGACTGAATCTGACGTTCCAGGTTGGTCTTCAGATTCTCGTTCTCTACCTTTTTCTTCTGAAGGTCCTCATGACGCTGAGTCAGCGACAACTCACGCTGCTTCAGCTTGTTCTCTGCCTGCTGAAGCTTCTGGGTGCGCTGTGCCACCTCTTTCTCCAGCTCTGATTTCTTGTTCAGGAATTTCTCCTTCACTTCCAACAGTTTGTTTTTCTTGATAGTCTCTGCCTGCTGCTCTGCTTCCTTGATGGCATGGTTGTATTTCTGCTTCACCACGTAGCGGAACAGAAGATAGCCTCCGGCAAGTCCTGCAATCAGGCAGGCTAATCCGATGATTATGGTTGTTGTTTCCATTTAGTAGATAATTTGTGTTAATTGGGTTTATAAAAATACGCACGTCAACACCACTCATCTTTTCATGAATGTGTCTCAGTGCGTAAGTTAATTCTTATCGTAAGTTATTGATGCCGACAGACGGTTATGCCTGAGTCCGGCACCTTTCCGAGCCATTGGCTCATATTGCTCTGCTCAGTCGGCGAGGGCAGCGGCGATCTCTTCGCGCAATTCCTCAATCGACTTCTTATAAGGCTCTATGCTCGAGGAGTTCGACACCTCCACGCCTTTGCTTGCGATTTCAAGCATCACAATGGCGGTGTAGTACTTCTCGTTGGGTACCTTCGGGTATTTCTGCTTCACGGCAAGGATACGCTCATTGATATAAGCGGCGGCGTCGCGATAGCGCTTCTCTTCGTCAGTGCTGTTCACGACCATCGGCAATTGAACGTCGTCAATTCGTATCCTTATGTTCTGCTTCATATCCTATTTCGTTCGATGTGGGTTGGTGACGGAATTCTTTCGGGACTGAGCGTCAGTCATCGTCTGAGGTGAAAAGCGGAAGCATTCCGAAATCCCAAGGATCTTGGGCCTGCTTCTTCTTTCTCTTGTGGGCTGGCTTTGGCTCTGGAGCTGCGGATTTCGGCTCTTCTGGCTGATTTTCTGCGGATGAAGCCTTGCTC
>OMUD01000127.1 GCA_900314125.1 uncultured Prevotellaceae bacterium
AGAATCATCAATAAGTCGCATCATCCGCTGCCGGCTTATCAGACCGAGCAGTCAGCGGGAATGGACCTCCGGGCCAATCTTGATGAGCCGCTGGAATTGAAACCGTTGGAGCGCTGCATGGTGCCTACAGGGCTTTATGTGTCGCTGCCAAAAGGTTATGAGGCACAAGTGAGACCGAGAAGCGGTCTTGCAGCCAAGAAGGGCATCACCGTGCTCAATTCTCCCGGCACCATCGATGCCGACTACCGGGGTGAGATATGCGTTATTCTTGTGAATCTGTCGAGTGAGCCGTTTGTCATCAACGACGGTGAGCGAGTGGCTCAGATGGTGGTGGCACGTCATGAGCAGGTGGAGTGGGAACCCGTGGAGACCCTCGATGCCACTGAGCGTGGTGCCGGTGGTTTCGGACATACTGGCGTCTGATATTCTATGTGCTCATTTCCCAAAAGCTTACTCATCTGATTCTTTCAACCGAATGTACCGTTTCCTACATATACTCCTGCTGTTCGTGTTTACCCTCGGTGTGAGGGCTCAAGAGGCTTGTTCGCAAGAAGAACAGGCCAAGGCCGACGCATTCTACTATGATGCGATGAATGAGCGGCTCAAAGGAAACCACGCGGAGGCATTCCAGCTCTTCACCCATGCGCTTGCGGTGAATCCGAATCATGTGGGAGCCAACTACGGCATGTCGTCCTATTATCATGTGCTTGGCTCTGATGAGAAAGCAGGAGAAGCGCTGAAAACTGCGGCTGACCACGATGCTGGCAACTACTGGGTGAAGCACGCGCTCGTTCAGCTCTATGTCAGCGAGGACAAGACCGACGAAGCCATCCGTCAGCTCGAAGACATGGCCGCTTCATATCCTCAGAACAGCAACATCCTCTTCATGCTGGAGGAACTCTATCAGCGCAAGCCCGACTATCAGAAAGTGATTGAGACCCTCGACCGCATTGAACTCCTGGAAGGTAAGAACGAAGAGATCTCCACGGAGAAGTACCGGATCTACATCCAGATGAACGACAAGGAGAAAGCTTTTGCCGAGATGCGCGAACTGGCCGACGAATATCCCAACGACCTCCGCTATAAGGCTCGGATAGGTGACCTGTATCTTGACTCGGGTGAGACAGAAAAGGCCTACGAGGTGTATCAGCAGTTGCAGCAGGAAGACTCCACGAATGTGAATGTGCTGCTTTCGCTGGCCCATTATTATGAGACCACTCATCAGGACTCACTCTATCAGCAGAATCTGATGAGGATTGTGACGAACACCTCGCTGCCGGAGGAATCGCGGATGAGGCTGATGCAGACCATCGCAGCCCAGAATCTCTTTGGACAGCAGGGTAACGACACCACCAAGGTGATGGGACTGTTCGATAAGATTCTCCAACAACCACAGGAAAACAACAACATGGCTGAGCTTTATGTGCGCTACATGATTTCAAGCAATGTATCGACTTCGAAGGTCAAGCCGGTTCTCCAGCGCATGCTCGACACCGATCCTGAGGCCGACATCGCCCGCAACCAGTTGTTGAGTTATGCCATCGATGCCGACGACGACAAGGAGGTGATGAGGCTGTGCAAGACGGCTGTGGACTATGCCTCGGAAAATCCTGTCTATTATTATTATCTCAGTGTGGCATATCTTCGCAACAAGCGCTACAACGAGGCTATCGACGCCAATCGGAAAGGTCTGGCAAAGACCGACAGCAAGAGCAACCTCGACATGATAGTGAACATGTACACCATCATGGGTGACTGCTATCACTACACTGGACGCAACGCCAGGGCATTTGAGTGCTATGACTCCTGCCTGCTCTATAAGCCGAACGACGTGCTCGTGCTCAACAACTATGCCTATTACCTCTCGTTGGAGAAACGCGAGCTGGAGAAGGCTGAGCGGATGGCATCCAAAGCCATTGAGTTGGAGAAGGACAACGCCACCTACATCGACACTTATGCATGGGTGCTTTTCCAACAGCAAAAGTATGCCGAGGCGAAGGTGTATATCGACCAGGTGCTCAACATTGTGGGCAAGGAGCCCGATAAGGACGATGCCACGCTCATTGAGCATGCCGGCGACATCTACAGTCAATGCGGTTTCAAGGACAAGGCGCTGGAATACTGGAAGCAGGCGCAGGGTCTTGGAGTCAAGTCGAAGACGCTGGAACGGAAAATCAAGAAAAAGAAATACATCGAATGAGGAAACCTGGCTTTTGAAGCATGATTTGTGGCAGGTGGACTCCAATGTATATAATCAATTAAAACGTTATGAAATTCAGAACTATAGCATTGTTGATGCTGCTCACGGGATTTGTGAGCGTGGCATGCGGCTCTCAGAAGACGGCAGTTCGTCAGGATTCTGTTCCGCAGCAGGCTGATGGCGCATTCACTCCTGAAACCTATTTCAAGAAAGTGGTGGACAACAGCTGTCATGAGAAATGCCTCACTGCAAAGGTGAAGTGCGAGATTCAGATGGATGGCAACAGCATCAGCACAAGCGGCACCTTGCGCATGAAGAAGGACGATGTGATCCAGATTTCACTGCTCGACCCCATTGTCGGGGCTTTTGAGCTGGGGAGGATGGAGTTCACACAGGACAAACTGCTCGTCATCGACCGCTACAACAAGAAATACATCAATGTGCCTTATGCCGAGGTTGATTTCCTCAAGAAATGCGATATCGACTTCAATTCTCTCCAGAATCTGTTCTGGAACGACATCTTTGTCCCTGCCAAGAGCAAACCGGAAGCCTCCGACTTCACATTCACAGACGGGAATGGTGGCGAACCGAAGAACGAAGGCACAGTGTGTCTGCAATATGTGGATGAGCACCTCACCTATGCTTTCTCCACACTTCAGCCTGAAGGTAGGCTCACCCGCACGATGATTAACGGAAACCGTGACAAGGATTCGAAGTTTGCTTTCGATTATGCCGACTTTCAGAATTTTGAGGGACGTCTTTTCCCTAACGACATGATTATGTCATTCGTGATGGGCAACAAGAGCGCATCGCTCTCCTTCCTGCTTTCATCGCTGAAGAATAAGTCGGGATGGGAAACCCGCACGAAGATTCCTACAAAATACAAGCAGGAGGATGCTGAGCGCATCTTCAAGTCCCTTATCGGAAAATAGGGGCACACTCTCCAGACTGCTTTCGCAGTCAGCATCTTTCAGCGGCATGGTCCGCATTCTCAGACTCTAATTCTTTATCAGCATGAAGAAATATATCATCATATTCCTGGCCGTCTGCGTATCGCTCGGTGTGTTTGCCGGCGGTACGATTATGGCAGTGCAGCAATCGAAAACCGCTGCCTCTCAGCAAAAGCCAAAACAACAACAGCAGAAACCGAAGCAACAGCAAAAGGCTGCTCAACCAGCCAAGCAACAGCAGAAACCGAAGCAGCAGCAAACTGCTCAGCCTGCCAAGCAACAGCAGAAGCCGAAGCAGCAACAGAAGGCTGCTCAGCCAGCCAAGCAACAGCAGAAACCTGCCGCCACTCCGCAGCAGTCGGTGAATTCAGGCAGCAAGTCTGCATTGCGGAACGAGAAGGCAGATGTTCAGCGTGCCAAGGCTGAGTCGCAGGCGAAGGCCAACCGACTCTCGCAGTCCATCAAGACGAACATGGACTCGGTGATTGTGCTCAACAACCGGATAGGCCGCCAGCAGTATTCCATCGACTCGCTCAACCGCAACATCAACTATCTCAATGTCAGGATTGACTCCACGTCAAAGCAACTCGACAAACTCACCGAGGACCTGAACAAGAAGATGAAGAACTACGGCAAGGCCATGACCTTCCTGCAGCGCAACATGTCCATCCAGGAGAAGATCATGTTCATCTTCGCTTCCGACAACCTGACGCAGATGTTCCGCCGAATCCGCTATATCAGTGAATATTCCAATTTCCAGCGTGCACAGGGACAGCTCATCCGTGAGGAACAGTCGGCAGTGAGGGAGGCTCAGAACAAATTGCTCGATGCCAAGAACAACCTCGTCGCATCAAAATCGCTCCTGCAGAAGAAACAGCTCGACCTTCAGTACACCAAGCAGAACTGTGAGGAACAGGTGGCTTACCTCAACCAGAACCTCGCTGCCGTGAAGGATGAGATTGAAAAATACAACCGCCGTGAGGCTGCCATCGATGCGCAGATCAACCGCATCATTCAGGCTGAGATAGAAGCCGCGCGCCGCAAGGCTGCCGAGGAGGCTCGTCGCAAGGCGGAAGCCGCCGCACGCGCCGAAGCTGCCCGTAAGGCTGAAGCCGCCCGCAAGGCGAAGGCTCAGGCAGAGGCCGCTGCGAAAGCCGCTGCCGCGAAGAGAGCCGCAGAGGCGGAAGCCAAGCGTAAAGCCGAGGCTGCCCGTAGGAAGGCAGAGGCTGATGCCATGAATGCGAAGAAGGCTGCCGAGGCTCGCAAGGCTGCCGAAGCCGAGCGTAAACGTGCTGAGGCTGCCGCCCGCAAGGCCAAGAGTGATGCTGAGAAGGCTGAGGCTGCCCGTAAGGCAGAGGAGGCTCGCAAGGCTGCTGAGGAGGCCCGTCGTCGTGAGGAAGAGGCCAAACGTCGTGAGGCAGAAGCAAAAGCCGCGGAGGATGCTGCCCGCAGGAAAGCCGAGGCAGAGGCCCGTGCAGCTAAGGAGAAAGCCCGTGAGGCAGAGAAGACCACTGAGATGGCTGCCAAGATTGAGCGGTCGGAGGCGAAAGCCAACCGTATTTCCACGGGAGATGCGAGCGACAATCTCTCCTCGAGTTTTGAGGCGAACAAAGGTCGCCTGCCGTTGCCAGTATCGGGTGGAACCATTGTGGGGCATTACGGCAAGTACACCGTGAGCGGAGCCTCGAAGGTCACGCTCGACAATAAGGGAATCGATATTCAAGGTTCACCGGGCTGTCAGGCCAAGGCGGTGTTCAACGGTACCGTTTCGTCGGTGTTCCAGTATGCCGGCAGCTACATCGTGATGATTCGTCATGGTAAATACATATCCGTATATTCTGGATTGTCTTCTGTGGCGGTGTCTAACGGCTCGCGTGTATCTACAGGCCAGTCCATAGGCTCCGTAGGTGCGGACGAGAACGGAAAGCATGTGCTCCAGTTCCAGTTGCGCAAAGAGTCGTCACGACTCAATCCAGAGGCATGGGTGAGATGAAATCGTGATCAGACAATGGCGATAAAAAATATTGATGCTTAGCAACCTAAGCATCAATATTTTTTTATGGGTTGTTCTTCAGTGCTCTTCTGGTTTGGTTTTATTCTTCCATTCCGGAGATGCGCTCAATCTTGAGTTGCAGCATTCCTGCCGGCACCTTCACTTCCACCACATCGCCGGCTTTTCGGTTCAGCAAGGCTTGTGCGATTGGAGAGTTGATGGAAATCTTTCCTTCGCGCAGGTCGGCTTCATGCGGACTGGCTATGGTGTAGGTCATGTGTCCTCCGTTGGCAAGGTTGGTGAGTTCCACCTTGCTTAGCAGGTGCACCTTATCGTTATCCATCACCGCAGGGTCAATCACCCGTGTGAATGCCAGCACCTTCTGTTTGAACTTGATTCGTCCCAGCAGTCGGTTATGTTCTCGCTTGGCGGCGTGGTACTCGAAATTTTCGCTGAGGTCGCCTTTCTCCCGTGCTTCCACGAGTGCTTCTTTGGCACGGGGCAGTTCCACGTCGGTCAGCTGGCGGAGTTCCTCCACCAACTTGTCGTAGCCTTCTTTCGACATGAATTCCATATCAACTCAGTTTATTTATTGTAGTTCCTATAATGTGAGGATTTTCAGGTATTTCTCGATGGCGTCCTTAATTTCGCTGACGCAGATGAACTCGTCAGCGGTGTGTGAGCGGCTCGATTGTCCAGGACCCAGTTTCAGGGATGGGAAACGCATGAGCGCCTGGTCGGAGAGGGTGGGGGAACCAAATGGTGTCATTCCCAGTTCCAGGCAACGTCTGACCAACGGATGCTCAGTGTCGATTCGTGAAGAATTGAGCCGGAAAGAGCGTGCTTTCATTTCGCTCTTCATGTGGGATTGCAGGTAGCTGAAAATCTCCTCGTTGCTGTAGCATTCGTTACTGCGGACATCGATGGTGAAGTGGCATTCATCAGGAATCACGTTGTGCTGGGTTCCTGCGTTGATGATGGTCACGGTGGTCTTCACCGGTCCGAGCAGTTCGGTTTGCTTTTCGAATTGGTGGCTACGGAGCCACTGAATGTCGTCCATGGCTTCGTAGATGGCGTTGAGTCCCTCGTTTCGTGCGGCATGCCCGGAGCGCCCTTTTGCAACGCAATCCACCACCATCAAGCCTTTCTCTGCGATGGCAGGCTGCATCCCCGTAGGTTCGCCCACAATAGCCACGCCGATGTTGCCGAGCTCAGGCAGCACACATTCGATGCCGTTCTTTCCCGACACTTCCTCCTCGCATGATGCCAGGAAGATGAGATCGTCGCGTTCTGCTCGCAGCAGGAGGAACACCTGCAGCAGTGCCATGAGCCCGCCTCCGCAGTCGTTGCTCCCGAGGCCGTAGAGCTGGTCTCCTTCCATTATGGGTTTAAATGGGTCGCGCACCCATCCCGCCACGGGTTTCACGGTGTCGATATGTGCGTTGAGCAGCACTGCTGGCTTGTCGTTGTTGAATCTTGCGCTTCGTGCCCACACATTGTTGCCTTTGCGTTCCACAGTGCATCCGGCATTCTGCAGGTATTGCTCAATGATGTCGGCAGCGGCTTCCTCGTCTCGGCTCACGCTCGGTGTGGCAATCAGCTTTTTCAGCAGTTCCACTGCCTGATCCGTGGCGTTTTCCACTATCAAGGTTCTCGTATTTCCTGTTTCCATATACAACAATTTACCGCAAAGTTAACGAAAAAATCCCTTACTCCAAAATCCACGCTCTACAAGGTTGGGGGGCACGAAATTTTATTATTTTGTTATAATATGTTTTTCTACGAACATAGAGTTCGTAAATCTTTTGTAACTTTGCGCCGTAAAACCGAAAAACCACTAAAACAGAACGCTATGCCAAACACCAAAAACGCCATGCTGCGCTATCAGATTCTCGACCGTCTGCTGAGCGACCGTCGTCATAATTATTCGCTCGACGACCTCACGGAAGTTGTGTCGGATGAGATTTGTGAACTCAACCCGCAATCCGACGGTGTGGTGCGCCGCACCATAGAGAAAGACATCGCCTTCCTTGAGTTTGACAACACGCCTCCTGCTGTGATAGAACGCTACACGGTGGATTCCTACAGCCGTGAACGACAGCGTGAGGTGAAGAAACACTGCCTGCGCTATGAGGACCCTTCGTTCACCATCTTCAACAAAGCGATGAGTGATGATGAGCGTGAACTGCTGGGCGAAGCCATGTCGCTGATTGGCCATTTCGAGGGGCTTCCTGGATTCGAACAGCTGGAGGCTCTGCGCCAGAAAGCCAAGGTGAAGAGACGTCGCCACCATGCCATCTCGCTGCCTAAGTCGCCTGCTGCTTCCACGAATGTCTTCGGTCAGCTTTTCAAGGCCATTGTCAGCAAGCAGGTGGTTGACATCAGCTATCACCGGTTCAAGCATCCGGAGCCCGACCAATACATGGTGTATCCTTACCTGCTCAAAGAGTACAACCGGCGTTGGTACCTCATCTGCGAGGACGTGAAAGATGGTTCGATCCGCAACCTGTCGGTCGATCGTTTCGAGCGTGTCACTCCAGTGCCATCAGTCAGCTACAAGAAGTTTGACGGCGATATTCTCAAACGCTACGAGGAGGTGATTGGCGTCACGTTCTATCCCGACAAGGACCTGCAGCACATCGAGTTTTGGGTGAGCGACGCTTCGAATGACTTTGTCGCCACCAAGCCGATGCATCACTCCCAGCATGCGGTCAGCATTGCTCGTGAGAAAGAGTTGCGCGACGCCTATCCTAAACTCAATGGCGGCACGTTCTTCAGCATCGACTGCCGTGAGAACTACGAACTCATCCGCGAACTCACGTCCTTCGGCAAAGAACTTCTGGTAATCTCTCCGGTGGAACTCCGCAATACGGTCTGCAACCGGATTGTTGAAATGACTGCCGCATACGCGGATTTGTATTTTTAAACGACGAATTATTCGAATTAA
>OMUD01000185.1 GCA_900314125.1 uncultured Prevotellaceae bacterium
AATTTTATAAAGAATTCCTAATTGTGAAAAAACTCTCTTAAAGTTTTTGCCAATCCAAAAAAAAAACGTAAATTTGCATCCGATTTGGCGGTGAACGCCATTATTTTTTTAATTTAATTATTTAGATGCCGTTGGGGCTCGGATAAGTGGACCACGGGATGGTTCCGCCTCGCGGATAAAAACCGTTTTTAATAAATAAACAAATGTACGTTATCGTAGAAATCAACGGACAGCAGTTTAAGGCTGAGGAAGGCAAGAAGCTTTTCGTTCACCACATCAAGGATGCGGAAGCTGAAAAAACTGTTGAGTTCGAAAAAGTGTTGTTGGTTGACAACAACGGAGCGGTTACAGTAGGAACTCCTATTGTAGAAGGTGCTAAGGTGGTTTGCGAAATCGTAAATCCGCTCGTGAAGGGCGACAAGGTTTTCGTGTTCCACAAAAAGAGAAAGAAGGGCTATCGTAAATTCAACGGACACCGTCAGCAGTTTACGGAGCTTGCTATCAAACAGGTTATTGCTTAATTTAATTGAAAGGAGAAAAAACAAATGGCACATAAAAAAGGTGTAGGTAGTTCCAAGAACGGACGTGAGTCAGAATCGAAACGACTCGGACTCAAACTCTTCGGAGGTCAATTTGCTAAAGCTGGTAACATCATCGTGCGTCAGAGAGGCACAAAGCACTATCCTGGCAAGAATGTCGGAATGGGCAAGGATCACACACTCTATGCACTTGTTGATGGAATGGTGTCTTTCAAAAAGGGACGTCTCAACAGAAGCACGGTTTCTGTAACACCTGCTGAAGCATAATCAATTCATTTAGTCAATAACTTTTAAATTTATACAAACTGACCGCTACGCGGAGTTTGTTTTCAATAATATGTCAAAAATTTGTCAAATCACAGGTAAGAAGGCAATGGTGGGAAACAATGTCTCTCACTCACTGCGCAGAACTAAGAGAACTTTCGATGTCAACCTGTTCACCAAGAAGTTCTACTATCCAGAAGAGGACTGCTGGGTGCTGCTCAAGGTTAGTGGAGCAGGACTGAGAATCATTAACAGAATCGGTATCGACGCTGCCATCCGACAGGCAGTTGAGAAGGGCTATCTCAAAGAACTCACTATCGTGGGATAAGTCCAGACGATTCACGTTTGCTAAATTTCTAAATTCTTAACAACAATGGCAAAGAAAGCTAAAGGCAACAGAGTGCAGGTCATTCTCGAATGCACCGAGATGAAGGAGAGCGGTCTCCCTGGCACTTCAAGATATATCACCACTAAAAACCGCAAGAACACTCCAGACCGTCTGGAACTCAAAAAGTATAATCCTATCCTCAAGCGCATGACCGTGCACAAGGAGATTAAGTAATTTTTAAATTCGTGTAACTATGGCTAAGAAAACTGTCGCTACATTGCAGAACAAGGAGGCGAAGGCATTCACTAAGGTTGTGAGAATGTACAAGTCACCAAAGACTGGAGCTTACGCGTTCGAAGAGAAAATGATTCCAGCTGACTCTGTGAAGGATTATCTTAAGAAGTAATCAAACAACACATATTTATAAAGCCTTCCGATTAAAGACGGAGGGCTTTATGTGTTTTTTTTGTTACCGCAATTTAATGGCTTATGATTCAAGGGAAAGATGGAAAATACAGATGGGTCTATGAGGTGAAACTCATGAGAAACTTTGCCATCCTTTGGGAAGTCTATAGGGCGCTTATTATCACCTGTGGCATCACATTCTTCATCATCGCATGCATCTCCGTGTGTGCAGATGGGGTGGATGCATTCTCCGGTTTCCCTTTCGACATCAAATTCATCGCCATTTTTGTGGCAGGAATGCTTGTCCTGGGATTTCTGGGATATGTCCTTTATGCTGCCATCTCTGGATGGAAATACGTCATCCGGTTCACTATGACTGACAAGGAAATTATCCATGAGCAGATGCCGAGCCAGGTGAAGAAAGCGCAGGCCATCAGCATGATCACTGTTCTTGCAGGGCTGGCGTCAAAATCTCCTGGAACCATAGGGACAGGATTGCTCGCTGCACGAACCACATCGGTGTCAACATTCAAGGACGTCAAAAAAATCAAGGCGGTCAGGAGAAGCAACCTTATCAAAGTCAACGAGTCGTTATCCAGAAACCAAATCTATGTGGAAGAACAAGACTTCGATTTCGTTTATCAATTCCTCTGCCAACATTGCCCAAACGCAAAACACGAATAAGGATAAACAAATTCCTAATGATGAAACCATCCGATAATTCATAAAGTGTCTGCATGGATTCTTTTGTCCATTGCCTCGGCTGATAGCCGAGAGCATTCATTATGGAAAGAATAAACGTACGCAGGGCAAAATTCCTAATTCCTAATTTTTATAAATAATGGGACTTTTCAACTTCTTTTCTAAGAAAAAAAACAAAGAGACGCTCGACAACGGACTGTCTAAAACCAAAGAGAGCGTTTTCGGAAAAATATCAAGGGCTATAGCCGGTAAGTCGAAAGTGGATGCCGAAGTACTCGACAACCTCGAGGAAGTCCTCATCACATCGGATGTGGGCGTGGAGACCACTCTCGAAATCATCGAGCGGATCGAAGCCAGAGTGGCGCGCGACAAGTATATGAACACCTCTGAACTCAACAACATTCTCCGAGAGGAAATCACGAACCTCCTCACAGAGAACAACACAGAGGATACTGAAGGGTTTGAGGTGCCACAGGAAAAGAAACCGTATGTCATTCTTGTTGTCGGGGTCAATGGAGTGGGGAAGACCACTACAATCGGAAAACTTGCTTACCAGTTCAAGCAGGCTGGAAACAAGGTCTATCTCGGTGCTGCCGACACCTTCAGGGCGGCTGCCGTGGAGCAAATCTCCATTTGGGGAGAACGTGTGGGAGTACCGGTAATCAAGCAGAAGATGGGAAGCGACCCGGCATCCGTGGCGTACGACACCGTCAGTTCTGCTGTGGCTAACAACGCTGATGTCGTCATCATCGACACTGCTGGACGTCTCCACAACAAGGTGGGACTCATGAACGAGCTTACCAAAATCCGTAATGTCATCGGGAAAGTCATACCGAACGGACCGACGGAAGTCATGCTTGTCCTCGACGGCTCCACAGGACAGAACGCATTTGAACAGGCAAAACAGTTCACTGCGGCAACCGATGTCACCTCTATGGCCATTACCAAACTCGATGGAACGGCTAAGGGAGGGGTGGTCATCGGCATTTCACACCAGTTCAAGATTCCTGTGAAATATATCGGACTGGGTGAGCACATGGAGGACCTCCAGCCGTTCAACAGGCGAGAATTTGTCAATTCGCTCTTTGGAGAAGGATGATTCAAACCGTGTATGACGGTTTTTTCTGTGAATATTCTTGGCGACAAAAGCTGAATAAGGCTGATGCCGCCAAGGTTTGTGCAATAAGGTAACTAAAAATCAATCCATTGAAGAAGAATACAATAGATATCATCACGCTTGGATGCTCCAAGAACCTTGTGGATTCGGAGCGACTCATCCGGCAACTGGAAATCAACGGATATAAAGTCACGCATGATGACCCGAATCCTCATGGGGAAATCATCGTCATCAACACCTGTGGCTTTATCGCCGACGCCAAAGAGGAGTCGGTCAACATGATTTTGGAATGTTGCCAAGCCAAAGCGGAAGGAAGGGTCAGGAAAGTCTTTGTGATGGGATGTCTTTCACAGCGTTATTTCGAAGATCTTGGAAAAGAAATTCCGGAGGTTGATAAGTTTTATGGAAAATTCAACTGGAATGAGCTGATTGGCGATCTTGGAAAAATCTATCATCAGGATTGTGAATACCAGCGACGACTGACCACCCCCAAGCATTATGCCTATCTCAAGATTTCGGAAGGATGCAACCGCAGATGTGCTTTCTGCGCCATTCCTATCATCACGGGAAACCACCAATCACGCCCGATGGAGGATATTGTGGCTGAGGTGGAATACCTTGTCAGCCAAGGAGTGAAGGAATTTCAGATCATCGCACAGGAACTCACCTATTATGGAGTAGATATCTATGGTGAGAGACGAATCGCACAGCTGGTGCGTACCATTGCCGACATCAAAGGTGTGAAGTGGATACGGCTCCATTATGCCTATCCAAGGGATTTTCCGATGGAACTCCTCGAAGTGATGAATGAGAAGGAAAATGTGTGCAAATACCTCGACATCGCTTTGCAGCATGTGGCTACCAACGTTCTTAAAAACATGAGTAGGCATATCGACAGCCAGCAGACGTATGATCTTATCACAGAGTTCAGAAAACGTGTGCCGGGCATACATATCCGTACCACACTCATGGTGGGATTCCCTGGCGAAGGGGAAGAGGAATTTCAGGAACTGCTCGATTTCGTGCGATGGGCAAAATTCGAAAGAATGGGGGCTTTCGCCTATTCTCATGAGGATGGCACCTTTGCAGCACAAATGTTCACCGATGATATTCCCGATGAGGTCAAGCAAAAACGTCTCTCGCAGCTTATGGACCTGCAGCAGGCCATCTCTGCAGAGGTGCAGGCAAAAAAAGTGGGGCAGACACTCAAAGTCATCATCGACCGTAAGGAAGGTGAATACTATGTGGGAAGAACCGAATTCGACTCTCCTGAAGTCGATCCGGAAGTCCTCATCCCTGCTGCGGAACGAAACCTCAGAAAGGGCTGTTTCTACAATGTCAAAATCACCGATTCCGATGATTTCGACCTTTATGCAACCACCCTCTGACTCTAAAGATCTCTAAAGTCTAAAATCCGCCTGGATGGCAATCCTAAAGTCTAAGATTTAAAGTCCAAAGTCTAAATTCCGCCGGATGGCAATCCTAAAGTCTAAGGTCTTAAGTCTAAAGTCTAAGGTCTAAAATATAAAGTCTAAAATATAAAGTCTAAAAGCATGATACATAACGATTTCATAGAACGACTCTCCAAAAAATCAGGACTGTCCGCTCAGAAGACAGAAAAACTCCTTAAGGCATACGTCAATGCCGTGCGTGAGGAAGTGGAAATGGGAAATTCTGTGAATATCCGCAATTTCGGAATCTTCGAACGCGTGGTGAAAGCACAACGGAAAATATTCAATCCCTCGAACAAGCAATACACGGTCATACCTGCCAAGAAAACAGTCAAATTCAAACCCTCATCCGTGATGAAGGCTGCATTTAAGTAATATATTGCTATGGCTAAGAAAATATTTAACAATGACATTGCACGGAGCATGGCACTGGCTGCCGATGTGAAGGAAGAGGAAGCGGAACTGTTCATCCAGCATACGTCCGAGTTGATAGAAGAAATCCTTCAGGCCGAAGGTGTTGTGGAAATCAACGATTTCGGTGTGTTCAAAACGGTTGATATGGGTGAGAGGGAAAGCGTCAGCGTGTCTAACGGTGAGAGAATCGTGATACCTGGATATAAGAAAATCACCTTTACGGAAAAAAACGTAAAATCTCAGAACGTTGAGGCGAAGAGCTCTGCGAAAACTTCAACGGGAAAGCAGATAGTTGTGGAATCCCAGAAATTAGAATCCACTCCCGTTGTTGAGCCGATATCTGCAAAAATCAAAGATTCAGATAAGGTTGCACCCGCTGCTGAGCCAGAGCAAAGCCAGCCTGTTCGCGAGAAGCCGGTTGACGAGTTTTCGGGTATTGATGTGCTGATTGCCACACCTGAGGCCATGGACGACATGACCGACAGGATTGAACAGGCTGAGAGCGAAAAGAATGAGGCGGAAGACCGTCTTTGCGCTGCACTCAACCAGTTGCAGGCTGCTCAGTCGGAAGTTGAAGCGGCAAAGATAGAGGCGGAGAAGGTGCTGGAGAAATTGTCACGCCTGAATGCGTCTGCCGAAAACATGCGAAGCTATCGACCAGCTGTCATCGATAGGGGTGAAGATGAAAATCAAAGACTACAAGCTAGTGCAAAATCTAACGTCCTTAATCTCGACAGAAATATCGAACAAGAGCATGGGGATAATCCAAAAACTCCTTTCCTGAAGAACAAAAAATGGATGTATGCTTTGGCGGCGTTCGCCCTCATCGCCTTGATTACGCTGTTCCTTCTTCTCACTTGCAAGGATGATAACCCGAAACCGCAGAATGGTGAAATGGAAGAGGTTAAAAAAGAAGTGAATGATGCTAATAATAACAGTGGTAACCTACAGCAGAATACACAGAAGGACAATAACGCTGATACGGATGTAAAATCCAATACCTCTGAACCTCAAAACGTCAAACAGGAAGAACAGGTGGACAAAGTCGTGTTCGATGGAGTAAAACCGTTGGAAATCATTGTCACGGAGCATTATGGCGACCACGACAAAGTTTTCCAGGTCATCGACTACAACAAGAAACATGGAGTATTCTCAGATTGGACCAAAATTTCGGTAGGTACCGAAATTCTCCTGCCAAAACTCTGACCGGTTTTTCCGACACACCTTATCCTAATCAGAGAAGTTCCATAAATAAAAAACTCCCTTTCTCACGAGAGGGAGCTTTTTTGTTTAACACTTATACTAATTAATAAGAAACTAAACATTAAACTAATTATAATTTTAACTAACTAAACTTATGAAAAAATTTGTTTACGGTGCAAAGGTAAGCATTATTACGCTATCCGAAGGTACTGATTTGTTGACGTTGTGTCCCATTTTGTCGTTTCTGTTCCGTTTGCTGCAAATCAGGCCTATATATTGTGACATTTTGTATCCTTTTCTTATCTCATTTCTCTCTCCTTTCTCCATTATCTTGCTTATCATCTTTCTCTTCATTGTGCCTCTTTAATTGGTTGAGACAGTTTTAAAGCATAAATCTGTAATCTAACCTTAAAAAAATGTCCGAAAATTTTGTCATCTGAAAATTTTGTCATACCTTTGCACTCGATTTGGAAATAATCCATCTCATTGCATTTACACGGTGCCCGTAGTTCAGTTGGTTAGAGCGTCAGATTGTGGTTCTGAATGTCGACGGTTCGAGTCCGTCCGGGCACCCCAAAAGGAGACATCGCCGCAGGCAATGTCTTTTTTTGTGAGCAGTGCGAACTGGGAGACATCGCCGCAGGCAATGTCTTTTTTTGTGAGCAGTGCGAACTGGGAGACATCGCCGCAGGCAATGTCTTTTTTTGTGAGCAGTGCGAACTGGGAGACATCGCCGCAGGCAATGTCTTTTTTTGTGAGCAGTGCGAACTGGGAGACATCGCCGCAGGCAATGTCTTTTTTTTGTGAGCAGTGCCCCCAAAAAGCAGTCAACCACCGAGCGGAATAGGAGCTCGGTTTGCGACGGCTGAACCTTTAGGTTCACCAAGGAGTAATCCCGCAGGGATTCCCAGCAACAGTGTTGCTGCTTTTTTTATTTCCCAATTCCCAATTTCCAAAGAATTCCTAATTCCTAATTGGCTTCGCCGAACCTGCTCACGCTCGGCCATGCCTAAGCAAGCTTGTCATGGCTCTCGCTCAATCGCAGGTTTCCTAATTTTCTTAAGAATCCTTCATCTTCCGTTTGATCTCCCTGCGTCTTTTCATCAAACGGACAAGGCTGATAATCAATGCAATGACCAACAACCCAGCAAATAGCCAATGTCCCGACATGCGGTGGCCATAATACAAATAATAAAGCTGGTGAAGGCCGAAATAGCGAAGCAGGTGAATAAGACCCAAAACAAGCATACGTCCAACCGTCTCCAGCATGAAGAAGTTGAACAAAAACACCAGCACCTCGTTATTTTTATTGATCAATCGCATTTATTCTAATTTGTCTATTTCGCCTTTCATCCCCGTTTCTTCCTTTAATCAAAAAAGAGGAGCGCCTTATGCGCGCTCCTCTTTCCATTATCTCATCTTGTCAGTTCATTTCACATAAACCTTCTTGCCATTCATGATGTACAAGCCCTTAGTAGGAACTGTCACGCGACGGCC
>OMUD01000067.1 GCA_900314125.1 uncultured Prevotellaceae bacterium
AAAGGCGGCTGTGCCAAGAGACACAGCCGCCTTTTATTTTCCATCTCCTCCCATTTCTCCCATAGTTCCCATCATTCCCATCCGCTCCCATCATTCCCATAGCTCTCATCCATTCCCATTCCTCCCATCATTCCCATCATCCCCGTCCGCATGGCAAAAAAGCAGTCATCCACCGAGCGGAATAGGAGCTCGGTTTGCGACGGCTGAACCTTTAGGTTCACCAAGGAGTTATCCCGCAGGGATTCCCAGCAACAGTGTTGCTGCTCATTCCTCATTCCTAATTATTCTAAAATCTAATAAACCACCGGTAGCCAAATCCGTGATGGATGCTTCTCGCTGTTGTGAATCTCAACCTTGCACGGCCTGAAATCCCTGTCGCTGCATTCATAGATGTTGCAGAAGGTCTGTGGGTTGCGGTCAACCAGCGGAAACCATGTGCTCTGAACTTGAATCATCAACCTGTGTCCGGGAAGGAACGTGTGGGCTACGTCGGGCAGACGGAACCGCACCTGTGTCACCTCGCCTGGCACAAATGGCTCAGGGGCTGAAGGATGAAAGCGGTAGCCTTTCATCGCTGACTGCTTCTGCGTATGGAATGCCACAGAGTCAAGCTCCAGGCAATTCCGGTATTTGCCACGCAGAACCTCGCCACGTACCAACATCTGGTAGCCGCTCATCAGATGGCGTCCTGTCTTTGCCTTGACCGAGTCGGGATAGGCGAAGTCGGCAGGAAACACGTCAATCAACTTCACGATGAAGTCGGCATCCGTGCTGCTGATCGCCACGCTCAGGTCTGCCTCAACCGGTCCTGCCAGGCACAAGCTGTCTGTCAGCATGCCGGTGCTGAACACAGCCACGTCGGGACGTGTGGAGGCAAAGCGTTGGTCTGAGGTCATGTATTCTGCAGGACGGCTTCTCAACGGACGCTCCATAAATGGCACAGGACGGGATGGGTCGGAGGTGTAGCTCGTTGGCTCTTCGCTGTAGCGAACGTCACCAAGTGTTCCGTCACTGTTCAGATAGAAGGGAGTGGGGGAGTGGGATGGTTCCCACTGGCGGTATTTGTGCCAGCGGTTCTCACCCGTGTGGAACACCATCGCACCATAGTCGGGTTTCTCGCCTTTGCCTTCTAAGTAATAGCGGAAGAATGGTACTTCTATGTTTTTCAAGTAGTAATCGTAGTTGGCATCGTTGCCGAACCAGATGTCGCCTAAGTGGCCGCTCGCACCACGGCTCCATTCACCGTGGCTCCAGGGCCCCTCCACGAAGTACAGCTCTGTTTGGGGCGACTGACGCTGGATGGCACGGTAGGTGGTGAAAGCGCCGAAGCAGTCTTCTGCATCGAACAATCCGCCCACAACCAGAACAGCAGGAGCCATCTCCTGACAGTGATAGGCCACGTTACGCTCTTCCCACCAGGCGTCAAGGTCGGGATGTGCCACCATATCGGTCCAGAAACGGCAGCTGTCGCCCAAAAGGCGGGTGAAGTTGCGGATGCTGCCGCGGTCCAGGTAGTCGGTGTAGGCGTCGTGGTGGATGATGTCGGTGGGGTCAATATGCCGGCTCATGTCATAGTCGCCGTTCCAAAATGCTGGTCTGTTCACATGTTCGAACCAATATTCAAAGGAAAACATGTCAAGGGGAAACAAGGCACCGTTGTGGTGGGTGTCGTCGCCACGGAACCAATCGGTCACAGGCGCTTGGGGAGACACTGCCTTCACGGCTGGATGACCGCAAAGGCCTGCCATCGTGGAGTAGAAGCCGGGGTAGGAGATGCCGAACACACCCACACACCCATTGTTGTGCGTGTGGTGGGTCAACCATTCCACCGTGTCGTAGGTGTCGCTCGCCTCATCGATGGCCGACGGTCCTTGCTTATCGACGATGAACGGGCGGAGGTCCTCAAACGTGCCCTCGCTCGCGTTTTTTCCACGCACATCCTGAAACACGATGATGTAGCCTGCGTCGCTGTAGGGTTTCCAAGCAGGGCGGCTCAAGTCCATCAGCTTTTCACCGTAAGGACCGCTGCCGTAGGGAGTGCGGTTCATCAGAATCGGATGTGCCACACTCTTGTCTTTCGGCTCGTAAATCGACGTGAACAGCCGAACGCCGTCACGCATCGGAATCATCACCTCCCGCTTGTCGTAACGGCTCAAAAACTCCTCATAGCTACTCTGCGGTCGGTTGCGTCCGGCTTTTAAGTCTGCGCCTGAGCCCTCCTGCGCCTGAATATTCACAGTGATAGCGAGCATCAGCAGCAAACAGCTGAAAAACAAGTCTTTTTTCTTCATCCAGTTAACCTTTGTCATGGTGTAGTAGGTTTGCTGAAAGCAAAAAAAGCTGTCAGCCACCGAGCGGGATAGGAGCTCGGTTTGCGACGGCTGAAGCTTTAGCTTCACAAAGGAGTAATCCCGCAGGGATTCCCAGCAACAGTGTTGCTGCCCAACCATCTATATATACAAAAACCCTCAGATGATGAACAGCAGCTCCCGGTATTTCGGCAAAGGCCAAACCTCGTCGTCCACAATCTGTTCCAGCTTGTCCACGTGATAGCGGATGGACTCAAGGAATGGAGCCACCTGGTCGTGGTAGGCGATGGCCTTCTCGCGTTCCGACTCAATCTTGTTCACCTCACGGCGGGTGGAAATCAGCTTAGCCACGTTTTCCACGATGAATGACTCATGTTCGGAGATTTTCTCGATGATGGTCAGGTTGTTGGCGGAGATTTTCATCGCTTTCTCGGCAGGGAAAATCTCTTTCAGCTTGTGGACGTTGTCAATGAGCATAGACTGGTATTTCGTCACCACAGGGATGATATGGTTCATGCACAAGTCACCGAACACACGTGCCTCAATCTGAATCTTCTTTGTGTAGGTCTCCCACTTGATTTCGTTGCGGGCCTCAAGCTCAGGGCGGGTCATCACGTTTGTCTTCTCAAACATCTTCACCGTCGAGTCTTTCAAGTAGGCGTCGTAAATCAGAGGACAGCTCGTCTCGCAGTCTAAGCCACGGCGTGCCGCCTCGGCTTTCCATTCGTCGCTGTAGCCGTTGCCCTCGAAGTGGATAGGCTTGATGTATTTGATGTCTTCTTTCAGAACGCGCAGGATGGCAACCTCTTTGCCCACGCCCTTGCTGATCATGCCGTCAACCCGCTCTTTGAAGTTCATCAATGACTCAGCCACGGCGGCGTTCAATGCCAGCATAGCGCTTGCGCAGTTGGCGAGAGAACCCACAGCACGGAACTCAAATCGGTTGCCGGTGAAGGCGAACGGACTGGTGCGGTTGCGGTCGGTGTTGTCAATCAGCAGCTGTGGTATCGAAGGGATGTCGAGTTTCAGCTCGGTCTTGCCGGCTATCGTCAGCTCGTCGCCCTCGTCGGCCTTCTCCACGTGTTCCAGCAGCTCGGAAACCGTGCGGCCAAGGAAAGAGGAAATGATGGCGGGAGGTGCCTCGTTCGCACCCAGACGGTGGGCATTCGTGGCGGAACTGATGGCGGCTTTCAGCAGCCCGTTGTGGTCGTACACCGCTTTCAGCGTCTCCACGATAAAGGTCACGAAGCGGATGTTGTCCAGCGGGGTCTTGCCCGGAGCATGGAGCAGCACGCCTGTGTCGGTGGAAAGCGACCAGTTGTTGTGCTTGCCGGAGCCGTTCACGCCTTTGAACGGTTTCTCATGGAGCAGGCAACGGAAGCCATGCTTGATGGCCACGCGCTTCATGATCGACATCATCAGCATGTTGTGGTCGATGGCAAGGTTTGTCTCCTCGTAGATTGGAGCCAGCTCAAACTGGTTGGGGGCTACCTCGTTGTGGCGGGTCTTGCAGGGGATGCCAAGCTCCAATGCCTGAATCTCAATGTCGCGCATGAAATTCTCCACGCGCTCAGGAATGGATCCGAAATAGTGGTCGTCCATCTGCTGGTTCTTGGCCGAGTCATGGCCCATCAGTGTGCGGCCGGTCATCACCAAGTCAGGACGGGCACTGAACAGCGACTCGTCAACCAGGAAATATTCCTGCTCCCAACCCAGGTTGCAAGTCACCTTCTTCACCTCGGGGTAGAAATACTGGCATACGGCGGTGGCTGCCTTATCGACGGCGTACAGCGATTTCTTCAACGGCACCTTGTAGTCGAGTGCCTCACCCGTGAAGGCGATGAAAACCGTAGGAATCATCAGCGTGTCGCCAATCACAAACACCGGAGAAGTCGGATCCCAGGCAGAATAGCCGCGGGCCTCGAAGGTGGAGCGGATGCCGCCGTTAGGGAACGAAGAGGCGTCCGGCTCCTGCTGAACCAGCAGCTTGCCTTCAAATTCCTCAACCATGCCGCCTTTGCCGTCGTGCTCCACAAAGCCGTCGTGCTTCTCGGCTGTGCCTTCCGTCAGTGGCTGAAACCAGTGGGTATAGTGGGTCACGCCCAACTCCATTGCCCATTTCTTCATACCCTCTGCCACGGCATCGGCTATCGTCAGGTCGAACGGAGCACCGTTGTCTATCACGTCGCACATCTTCTCATAAACTCGGGCAGGAAGGTATTTGTACATCTTCTTCTTGTCAAACACATACTTGCCAAAGTATTCTGAAGGACGCTCATCGGGTACCTTCACTCTCACTGGACGCTTCTTGAATGCGTCATCCACTACCTTGAATCTCAGTTTTGATGCCATATATTCTTGCTCTAATTTCTTTCTTTCAGGCTTCTTCCTTTTTCTTTTATTTTCTTTTGTTTTCTTTTGCAAAGTTATGCAAAAACCTCTGAAAAGCCAAATCTAATATCCCTCTTTTGTCTATTGCCCCGGCTGGAAGCCGGTATTAAGGGGGGGTAAAAAAACGCCAGCGTCGTTCAACGACGCTGGCGCATTATCTATAACCACTTACGACAGGAAATCGTCAAGCGCGGATTTCACATGACCTTCGCCACCGTTGTCCGATGGTTCATTGTGACGGTGAACGTGACGCTCGCCGCGGTCGTTGCGACGGCCATTGCCGCGCTCACCACGTTCAGGACGTGGACGACGCTCGCGCTGAGGACGCTCAACATAATCGGCTGGCTTCTCAATCAGCACACGGTGAGAAAGCTTGAACTTGCCAGTCTTCTGGTCGATGTCAATCAGCTTCACGTCAATTGGGTCGCCTTCCTTGATACCAGCTTCCTCAACGGTCTCCAAGCGCTTCCAGTCAATCTCACTGATGTGGAGCAGACCGTCCTTGCCTGGCATGAACTCAACGAAGCAGCCGTAAGGCATCACTGAGCGGACTGTGCCTTTATATACCTCACCAACCTCAGGGATGGCTACGATGGCTTTGATCTTTGCCAAAGCGTTCTCGATGGCTTCCTTGTCTGGAGCGCTCACCTGAACCTTGCCTACACCGTCAACCTCGTCAATCGTGATGGTGGCGCCAGTGTCTTCCTGCATCTGCTGGATAATCTTGCCGCCAGGACCGATTACTGCACCGATGAACTCCTTAGGAATGGTGATTTGCTCGATGCGTGGAACGTGTGGTTTCAGCTCAGCACGTGGCTCGCTGATGGTCTTCATCATCTCGCCCATGATGTGCTCACGGCCGGCCTTGGCCTGCATCAGGGCTTTCTCCAGTATCTCATACGACAGACCGTCGCACTTGATGTCCATCTGAGTGGCGGTCAGACCGTTCTTCGTACCAGTGGTCTTGAAGTCCATGTCGCCGAGGTGGTCCTCATCACCCAGAATGTCAGAAAGGATAGCGTATTTGTCTTCGCCTGGGTTCTTGATCAGACCCATGGCGATACCGGCTACAGGATTCTTGATTGGAACTCCGGCATCCATCAGGGCAAGAGTGCCCGCACAAGTGGTGGCCATCGAAGAAGAACCGTTAGACTCCAGAATGTCGCTCACCACGCGGATGGTGTATGGATAGTCTTCTGGAAGCTGGCCTTTGATGCCGCGCCATGCCAAGTGGCCGTGACCAATCTCACGACGACCCACACCGCGCTGGGCTTTGGCCTCACCTGTGGAGAATGGAGGGAAGTTATAGTGGAGGAGGAAACGCTGGTATTCGCGTACGAGCGCACCGTCAATCAGCTTCTCATCGAGCTTCGTTCCAAGCGTACAAGTGGCGAGCGCCTGAGTCTCACCACGAGTGAAGATGGCGGAGCCGTGAGGACCTGGAAGTGGGTCAACCTCGCACCAGATCGGACGGATGTCGGTGGTGTGACGGCCGTCAAGACGGATGCCCTCATCCAAGATGCAGCGGCGCATGGCGTCTTTCTCCACATCATGATAATATTTGTCGATAAGCGCGTTCTTCTCTTCAAGCTCTTCTTCGCTCAACTCAGGGTTCTTGGCAGCGTAGGCTTCCTTGAACTCCTCGCGGATGGCTTCAAAGGCTTCTGTGCGGGCATGCTTCTCCAAACCCTGCTTGGTCACGTCGTAAGCCTTCTGGTAGCACTCGGCTTTCACTGCTTCCTTCAGATCGTCGTCGTTCACCTCGTGGCAGTACTCGCGCTTCACGTCGGTGCCCAACTCCTTCATCAGCTCTTTCTGAAGACGGCACTGTGGTTTGATGGCTTCGTGAGCGGCTTTCAATGCCTCGAGCAAATCCTGCTCCGACACTTCCTTCATCTCGCCCTCCACCATCATGATATTCTCTTCGGTCGCTCCTACCATCAAGTCCATGTCAGCCTCTTCAAGCTGCTGGAAAGTAGGGTTGATCACAAACTCACCATTGATTCTTGCAACGCGAACCTCACTGATTGGACCCTCGAATGGGATGTCGCTCGCTGCCAACGCGGCGGAAGCGGCAAAACCGGCCAAGGCGTCTGGCATGTCAACTCCGTCGGCGGAGAAGAGGATCACGTTCACATATACCTCTGCGTGGAAATCGCTCGGGAACAATGGACGCAACGCACGGTCAACCAAACGGCACGTCAGAATCTCCTCGTCGGAAGCTTTGCCCTCGCGCTTTGTGAAACCACCAGGGAATCTTCCGTTTGCCGCATACTTCTCACGGTATTCCACCTGGAGCGGCATAAAGTCTGTTCCCGGAACTGCATCTTTCGCGGCGCATACAGTGGCCAGGAGCACCGTTTTGCCCATGCGCAAAACTACGGATCCATCGGCTTGTTTCGCCAGCTTGCCTGTCTCAATGCTGATCTCTCTTCCGTCAGGCAATGAGACTGTCTTTGTAATTACATTCATCTTTTAAATAAAACATCATAGGCGGACATCCCGCCAAAAAAGTAAAACATCTACGGCTCAAAAAATATAAAATTTGTTCTATAATAACTGAGCCTTTTTTCTAAAAGTCGCAAATTTCTGCAAATTTACAAAAAAAATATCTGAAACTCACCTCTTTTTACCTTTTATTTCGCTCCCTGTAACAAAA
>OMUD01000135.1 GCA_900314125.1 uncultured Prevotellaceae bacterium
ATGAACAGGGCGGCTCAGTACAAAGCGGTTATGAAACTGCGTGAGCAGGCCAACAAGGTGGTGGTCATTGCCAAGGAAGGTATTGAGACCAAAGGTATTGAGATGGAAAACTATGTGGCGGCTATCTCTCTGGCCATGCATGAGTATCTTGGTGGTACACATGATATGGAGAGCGGTGTCATCACTATCCAGCATCATGCTACAGAGTGGGAGAGCAAAGACCATACGCTCCGCCACACTCCAGAGGTGCATATCCTACCTCAAAATTAGTTTTCAGCTTTTAATAATAATAGGAGTCATCGGAGAGGGGGCTTCAGTATGAAATACACCCCCATCAGGACTCTGATTAATAACTAAACAAAATGGTTAAAGAATATAACTATAAAATTAAAGGTGTTGACTACAATGTCAAAATCAACGGCATTGAGGAAAACATCGCGAAGGTGGAAGTCAACGGCATCGAGTTCGACGTTGAGATGGAGAAACCAATCGCACAACCAAAACCGGTGGTAAGGGCTGTGGCTGCACCGGTGAAGACTGTGGAACCGCCAAAGGCTGCTCAGGAAGCTGTTGCTGCTGGAGTGTCGGCTGTCAAGGCACCGCTCCCAGGTACTGTCAACGAAATCAAAGTCAAGGTCGGACAGGCTGTGAAGAAAGGCGATACTGTCATCGTGCTGGAGGCTATGAAGATGGAAAACAACATCGATGCCGACAGAGATGGAAAAATCGCTGAAATCCGAGTGGCAAAAGGCGACACAGTTATGGAAGGAGCTGTTCTCGTCACTATTGAATAAAGCTCAAGTGTTTACTTTTAAAAATTCATTGTTATGTTATTAGAAAGTAGTACAATGAGCTTTATCGGCGAGAAATTCTCTGACTTCCTCACCTACACCGGATTTGCCAATCTGATGCTGGAGAATATCATCATGATTGTGGTTGGTGCATTCTTCATCTGGCTGGCAATCAAGAAGGATTTCGAACCGCTGCTGCTCATACCAATCGGACTCGGTATCATCCTAGGAAACATACCGTTTAAGTCCGCGGGACTGGAAATCGGACTCTATGAGGATAATTCAGTCCTGAATTTCTTCTACCAAGGTGTTAAACAAGGGTGGTATCCACCGCTCATCTTCCTCGGAATCGGTGCCATGACGGATTTCTCCGCACTGATTGCCAATCCGAAGATGATGCTCATTGGAGCGGCCGCTCAGTTTGGTATATTTGGTGCATATATCATTGCCCTCGCTCTTGGATTTGAACCAAACCAAGCGGCTGGTATAGCCATTATCGGTGGTGCCGACGGACCTACGGCCATTTTCCTCTCATCAAAACTCTCTCCTAACCTCATGGGAGCTATTGCTGTTTGTGCATACAGTTACATGGCACTCGTGCCTGTGATTCAGCCGTTCATCATGCGTGCGCTCACCACGAAGAAGGAGAAGCAAATCAAGATGGCAAAAGCTCGTGAGGTTAGCCAGACTGAACGGATTCTCTTCCCAATTGTCGGACTCCTCATCACCACATTCATCGTACCGTCAGGACTTCCACTCCTTGGTATGCTATTCTTTGGTAACCTCTTGAAGGAGAGTACTAAAACCACAAGATTGGCAAAGACTGCAGGTTCTGCACTCAACGATATCGTTGTGATGCTCCTCGGTCTTACTGTGGGATGTTCCACTCAGGCAAGCGAGTTCCTTACGATGGACACAATCAAGATTTTCGCTCTGGGAGCATTCGCATTCATCATCGCAACTGCTTCAGGTGTGCTTTTCGTAAAGCTGTTCAATCTCTTCCTACCGGAAGGTAAGAAAATCAACCCGCTCATTGGTAATGCCGGTGTGTCTGCAGTGCCTATGGCAGCGCGTATCTCTAATCAGGAAGGTCTCAGGGCTGACAGCTCTAACTTCTTGCTCATGCATGCCATGGGACCGAATGTGGCAGGTGTCATTGGATCGGCTGTGGCGGCTGGTGTGCTCCTCGGCTTCCTCTCGTAATTGCTACTCATAATTGTATATTAATTGCGCAGGTTCGGGATTTTTCCTGATCCTGCGTTTTTCTTTTACTGTTTTTTCTTTATTACAACTTTTTTGTCTATATTTG
>OMUD01000186.1 GCA_900314125.1 uncultured Prevotellaceae bacterium
TTTTCTTGAAACTTTCGGATTCCCGTGTCAAGGAAATCGAGGTAGTGGTCCACATTCTCATCGTAAGAATAAGGTTTGTTGAGCAGGTTGCCATCGCCGTCGAGCAGTACATAGAACGGCTGCGCATTGGCACCGAACTTATGACTCTGCAGATAGCTCCATTTGTCGCCCACCGTGCGAAGTTTCCTCTGCTCGCCGTTCTCATCCACCACCACAGGCTCAGGCAACGACGTCTTCTCGTCCACATAGAGCTGAATGAGCACATAGTCATCCTTCATTTTTCCAGCCACGCGGCTGTCGGTCCACACCGCCGCCTCCATCTTCCGGCAGTTCACGCATCCATAACCGGTGAAGTCAATCAGCACAGGCTTGTGGTTCGTCTTGGCGTATGCCATGCCTTCTTCGTAGTCGGTGAACATCGGCTTCACTTCCTGCTCAGGAGCAAGGTTGAAATCCTGTGTCTTCATCGGCGGTGCGAATGCGCTGACCGCTTTGAGCGGAGCCCCCCACAGACCAGGAACCATATAGACAGCGAACGCCAAGGAGATGAGTGCGAGAAAAAAGCGCACCACCCCGATGTGGGTGTCATCGTCGTCATGTTTGAACTTGATTTTTCCGAGGAGATACAGTCCCAGCAAGGCAAAAATCACGATCCACAGAGCCAGGAAAGTTTCTCGGTCGAGCAGCCGCCATCCGTATGCCAGGTCGGCCACGGACAGGAATTTCAATGCGAAGGCCAGCTCAATGAATCCCAACACCACTTTCACCGTGTTCATCCATCCACCCGATTTCGGCATGGATTTGAGCCAGCTTGGGAACATGGCAAAGAGGGTGAAGGGCAAAGCCAGTGCGATGGCGAAACCAAGCATTCCCACAGTCGGTGCAATCATAGAGCCACCGTCGGTAGCCACCTCCACCAGCAGGAATCCGATGATTGGACCGGTGCACGAAAAACTCACGAGAGCCAGGGTGAACGCCATGAGGAAAATGCCGATCAGTCCGCCCGTCTTCTCCGCCTTGCTGTCCACCGCTGTGCTCCAAGATGAAGGGAGGGTGAGTTCGAACGCACCGAAGAAAGACGCGGCAAACACCAAGAGCAAAAGGAAGAAGAAAATGTTGAACACCGCGTTGGTTGCCAGTGAGTTCAATGCATTCACGCCGAAGAGGGCAGTCACCACCAGTCCCAGCAACACATATATCACCACAATACTCAGTCCGTAGATCCAAGCATCGCGTATGCCTTTCTTTTTGTCGCCCGAACGTTTCAGGAAGAAACTCACCGTCATCGGAATGATGGGCCACACACAGGGGGTGACGAGCGCCACCAATCCACCCACCAATCCCAGAAGGAAAATCTTCCATAGCGGGTTATTGTTCGTGTTGGAGTTTCCACCTTCATCCAATGCCTTCAACTGACTGATCACGGGGGTCCATATTCCCTCATTCCCCACAGTGCTGAGCTGCGAAGCAGAGTCGGCAGAGAGGGAGTCAGACAAAAGAGCAGCAGCAGAATCGGCTGAGAGTATATCAGAAACGGTCAGGTCCGCTTCATTTTTTTTTTCGTCCTCCGCAGCCTCAGTCTTATCCGCCTGACTGGCATCATTTTTCACGTCAGTAGGCGTCAAAGCCACAGGGGTTGCTGCCGCAGGGGTTGCTTTGGAGTCAGGAGCAGCCGTCTTGGAATCATCCGCTTGCGGCTTCGCCACTTTTTTCTCCGGAGCAGCAGGCTTTGCCTCTCCCGAGAACTGAAATTCCACATTCTTCGGTGGAGCACATGTCTGGTCATTGCAGGCCCCATACTGGAGATAGCCTTCCACCTCATATTTGCCGCCGGTGAGTTTTAGTTTCTGTACAAACTTGGCTGTGTTTTCAAAATAAAAAACCTCACAGCCGAACATATCCTCATACTTCTTCACCACATTGCCCACCGCCTTCAGCGGACCGTCGGTCACAGCTCCACTGATTTTGTCAACATTGAAGGTAGCAGGGATAGGTCCGTCCACTTCGTTGGTGGAATAGACATGCCATCCCGGCTCAATGGTGCCTGTAAAAACGATTTCAGCGGCCGTGTCAGAAATCTTGTTGAGGGATGAAGTGAATTTTGCAGGATTCACCATCTGCCCGTTGGCACTTACTGCCAAGAGGGAAATCAACAAGAAAAAATAGATTCTCCGAAATTTCATATTGTTTAGTATAGTTTTGACATTCAGTGTATTCCCTTTTTTAAACAGCTGTTCACTCATTATTTCTTCACCTCATGTTGGATCAGCCATTTACACTTTCAAAAATCAGCACTCAGGCATTCTCTTTGGCCAACATAAACCGGTAGTCGTAGGCCAGTTGCCCGAAAAACTGATAGGTGTTGATGCCCGACACGCTCAGGTGCAGTTGCTCACATACTTTCTGTGCCAGCTCCACCCTCATACTCTCCGAATCAGCTCCATGAGTGAAATAGGCATCCTGAATGACCTCCATTTGCCGTTGCGAGAGTTCCGCAGCTTGTGGATAGACAGGCTGATAGCCAGGAGGAAAATCCGCCAGCGAGTTGACATAGGCGTTTCCGAGCCACACGTTTTTCAGTTTCACCACATACGTGCCTCCTGCCAAGTCACCCAGTCGCTGATTGTTTTTGGTAAACAGCATCATCACCAGTCCAAATCCCGTGTATCCCTCAACAAGGAAAAACACCCAACGATAGAAAAGCGAGAGCACCGATGGCACCGAGCCATCACCTCCCACCACCTGTAGTCCGAGTGCCATCTTACCCAGCGTTCGTCCCTTCATCAGCCATTCCGACAGGAAATTGTAGAGCAGCAGGGGAAGGACATAGAGAATGACGTAGATCAGGAATTGCAGTTCCCCTTCGTCCCACAATGGCAGCAACAGCATGGACAGCGATGAGGCAATCATGACCACCACAATCAAATCGAGCAGTGCAGCCACCGCACGGTCGCCCGCATTGGCCAGTGTCTGGTCAATACGCACAAACTGCCCCGTGACAAAGGTGTGGTCTGCCATATCGGATGTTGAAAAGTTAGCTGTGTGACTTTTGATTGCAAAATTACAAAAAAACTGATAACTAATGTTATTTATCAGACTTTTTTTGTAAGTTTGCAATATGAAAGAGAATGTCTTCATCCGAAAAAACATCAGCAAATGGAAAGCAATGGATACGGTGGTGTCAAACCCATCGCAGTCCACTCCCGACGCGCTGGCAGACATTTATCTTGACCTCACCTCCGACCTGGCCTTCGCACAGACCAACTATCCTGAGTCGAACACCACCAAATACCTGAACGACCTCGCCTTCAAGCTCCACAACAAAATCTACCGAAAAGAACGTACGAAGCTGAAACGGTTTCTTCAGATTTGGACCCGCGACGTACCTAAAACCATGTATGAGTCGAGGCGGATGCTGGCTTTTTCTTTCATTGCCTTCGCCCTCTTCTCCTTGTTCGGCGTGATTTCCCAGCTGAACGATATTGACTATGCCCGCAACATCTTGGGCGACAGCTATGTGAACATGACCATCGAGAATATCCGTGAAGGCCGTCCCACCGATGTTTACAGCCAATCGTCAGAAGTATATTCCTTCGTGCAGATCACGCTGAACAACCTGCTTGTTGACCTGCGGACCTTCGTTCTTGGCATCTTCACCTCCCTCGGTACCCTCATCGCGCTCTTCTACAACGGCATGATGCTCGGTTCTTTCCAAACCTTCTTCTTCCAGTACGGCGTGGGATGGGAGTCGGTGCTTTCCATCTGGCAGCACGGTGCACTGGAGATTCCAGCCTGCATCATTTCCGGTGCGGCAGGCATCACCTTAGGCAATGGCTGGCTCTTTCCGAAAACCTATTCCAGAGCAGAGGCGTTCAAACGGGCAGCCAAGCAAGGACTCAAGATTATGCTCGGCATTATTCCCGTCACCATCGTGGCTGGATTCATTGAGGGGTTCATCACCCGCCACACCGAACTGCCTGACGCTGTGCGGATTGCCACCATCGTGTTGGAATTTGCCTTCATCATCATCTATTTCGTCATCCTTCCCATGAAATACAGAAAGGAGGTGAGGAATGAATGAAAATCCTATTTTCGTGAAGCGGAAGCTGGGAGAGAAGATGGACGTTTCCTTCGCTTTCATCCGTGAGCACCTGAAGATGATGGTGCGGCTCATCCTGCCAGTCAGCCTTCCATTCGCCATTCTCATGGCATTGCTGCTGACTGCCGAGAACATCTATAACGACACCTGGAGATCCTCCCACCTCACACTCCACAATGCAGTGGATGTTGATAAAGTGTCAACGCCTATCATGTATGTGGCCATCATCATGGCCGTGGTGCTCATCGTGCCCATGACCTTCACGGTGATGAAACTCGCCTGTCCTTTCCATCAGTCTGGGGATAGTAAAAACAAAGACTTGAGATTCAAAAAGATATGGGTTGAATATCTGCGCAGCATCATGGAGTTCGTTGCCATCACCATCCCATACGCCGTATTTCTCATCGCATGGAACCTGATGTTCAAGCACCAAGACAGTTTTATGCTTTTCCTCATCCAGTATGCCGTCATCATTTTGGCGGTCGTCGCATGGATGATGGCTCCCCCTGCCTACATTGTGGGCGACACGGGTTACGGACGAAGCATTGCGAAAGGAATCAGCTATGGATTCCATCATTTCATGAACATCCTGCCATTCATCATGGTGATGTCGGTGCTCTGCATTCTCATTTTCCTTTGGGAGTTGGGACTGATCAGCTTCATCACCGACTTCAAGGTGCAGCTGGTGGGTGGTGATGTCGATAAGCATTTCCTGGCCTACTGCATCTATTGGATCATACTCTTTTTCCTATTCCTGTTGCTGGCGTCGAGCATCACACTGGCACTCACCGTGGCCACCATCGGCATCACCTATGAGTTCGGCTCGCTGGAAGACCGCCACCGCTTCTTCTCCATCAGGCAACGTATCGAAAACTTTGAAAAACTGAGAGACTCATGAGCATCATCACCGACACCCTCTCCTGCGACACGGCTCTGGTCTCCAAGTTTCGCTCCAGCGGCGACTACGACTATTACAGCCAGAAGCTGAATCCTGAATGGAACAAAATGTCAGACCACGACGGTTCCATGTGGGGCGACTGGTCGTTCAACTTCAGCCCCACTTTGGTGACGGTGTTCACCGTCATCTTCTCCATCCTCATCCTCGCTATGATTATCTTCGCACTCTACAAAGCAGGAGTGTTCAAGAAAAAGATAAAAATTGAGGATGAGGAAGAAGAGCAAGAGGGTGAGCTCACTATCAAGAACCGCGATTTCAGCACACTGATTGAGCAAGCCAAAGCGGGCGGCAACTGGAACGAGGCGGTTCGCCTCACGTTCCTCAATTCACTGAAATTCCTCAGCGACAGGGGAATCGTAAGTTGGGAGCAGCATAAAACCCCTACAGAATATGCCGTAGAGGCAGGAAACACACCGTTCCGCCAACTCACCAACATATTCCTGAGGGTGAGGTATGGCCTTTTCAATGCCGATGAGCGCCAGTTCCTGCAAGCCCACGACCTTGGCGACCAGACGATGGAAGCCGCGCGTCAATGGAAGAAAGGAGGTGAGTCATGAGATCAAGCAACCGCCTCAGTTGGGTTTTAGCCATAGTGGGAATCCTCCTTGTCATCGTGTTCCTCATGCTCCAAAAGCGTCAGTTCAAGTGGGAGACCAACTACTCGACCTACAGCGATGAACCTTTTGGTTGCCAACTTTTTGACTCCATCATGAGCTCATCGTGCACACAGGGCTATGAGGTGGTGGACACCAGGATTGACAGTATCTTGCTTTCTCCGAAATGGAAACGTCACCTGGTGATGGAAATCTGTGATTTGGCAGAACTCAACCTCACTCCGAAATTGGTTTTGGACTTTGTGAGAGATGGAGGCGTGTTTCTGCTGGCAAGCGAATATTGGAATGCGGAATTTGTATGGTCGCTGAATGCAAGCTTCAAGCGCGACGACAGCAACATCCATATCGGTCAGCCTGTGGAAGGCGAGTTCCAGCAAATCGTGTTCAAGCAGTCAGCCACCTATCCTGAGCACACCTATACCCTCTCGTCATCACTCTGCGACTATTATCTCACACCTTCAGATCCAGCCGACACGGTCCTCTTCACCAAAGACATCATAAAGGCAAAGAAATATAACCTCAAGTGGTCTGACCACGTCTTTCTCAAGACATCCCAAAAGCCTGTGGTCTCGACCGCTTCCTACGGAAAAGGACAGATTATCCTGTGTTCCATGCCGATGCTCTTCACCAACTATGGCATCATGGAGAGCGACAACTTTGGACTCATCATGCGGATTGTGTCGCTGGCAGGGAAGAAAAAAATCGTGAGGGCAGACGAGACCCATCGTTTCGAACTCCCCAACATTGAAAATCCCATTCAAGAGGGTGAGACCCCCATCATGGACCATATCCTCAACAACCAAGCCCTTCAGACGGCATTCTATCTCGCTCTTGCCGGACTGCTCATCTTCTTCATCTTCAACTCCCGCCGGCGTCAGCGCATCATCCCAGTGATAAAAGCTAAAACCAACGGCCAGCTCAACTTCGTGAAGCAGATTGGAAGCCTCTATTACCGCAACGGCTCCTCCGACAGCATCATCCGCAAGAAATATGCCATGCTCATGGCGGAAATCAAGAAGAAGGTGCGGACCGAAAGCGATGACCTACTCAATTCCCACACCGACCTGATGCGTATTGCGGCACACACCGGGCTCACGCTCGACGAGGTGAGGCAGGTGTTCCAACGGATGGACAGCTACCTACGCACCTATGAGAAAACAGAGAATATGCTACGGCAGAAACTGAAAACGCAATTGCAGAAGCAGTACAGGGGCACACCTGTGGATGAGAAAGTGCTGGAATCCCAACTCGGGAGGAAAATGCCGAAAACCAGCAACCGCACCATGGTGGAACTTGTCGATCTGATGAACCGCATTTCCGAGCGGCTGTGAGTTGGCAGCCGTTCATGAAGCTGCGACACACATCAAACACAATAAAGCCATTCACTGATAAACAAAAACCAACAACAACCACACAATATGGAAACAGTAAGAACCGACATCTCCGCCTTTGCGGAGAAAATCCAGCAACTCCGGAATCAGATTGCCACCGTAGTCGTGGGTCAGGAGCGCACGGTCGATCTCATCCTCGCCGCCATCCTCGCAGAGGGTCATGTGCTGCTTGAGGGAGTGCCCGGTGTGGCCAAGACCTTGATGGCCAGAACAGTGAGCCGACTTATCGATGCCCAGTTCGGCCGCATCCAGTTCACCCCCGACCTCATGCCGAGCGATGTGCTGGGCACCATGGTGTTCAACATGAAAAGCGGTGAGTTTCAGTTCCACAAAGGTCCTGTGTTCGCCGATGTCATCCTCGTAGATGAGATCAACCGCGCACCGGCAAAGACCCAGGCTGCGCTGTTCGAGGTGATGCAGGAACGTCAGGTGACCATCGACACCAACACCTATCCGATGAATCCTGTGTTCACCATCATCGCCACACAGAATCCCGTGGAGCAGGAAGGCACCTATAAACTGCCAGAGGCGCAACTCGACCGCTTCATTATGAAAATCAACGTGGGCTATCCAAGTCCTCAGGAGGAGTTTGAGGTGCTCTACCGCCACAACGGCAACAATGCGTTTGACCAACTGAGCGGCATCAAGCCGGTGGTCAGCATCGAGGAACTGACCGCGATGCGGGGGATGCTCAGCCACGTGGTTGTTGAGCAGTCGCTCATGCAGTATATCGTCAGCATCGTCCATTCCACACGCAACAGCCGCCACATCTTTCTCGGCGCTTCCCCAAGAGCCTCCGTGGCACTCATGCAGACCTCCAAGGCGCTGGCGCTGCTGCAGGGACGCGATTTCGTCACCCCCGACGACATCCAGTTCCTCGCCTACCCTGTGCTGTGCCACAGGCTCATCCTGAGCACGGAAGCGGAACTCGACGGAATGACCATCCCGAAGGTGATCCAGACGCTCATCTCTCAGATTGAGGTGCCGAAATAAGGCGAAACCGAAAAAACATTTCCACAAGATGTTTCTATCGCGAAAATTCTATATCTTCTTCGCCCTGGCCGTGATTGTCACAGGTTGCGGGTATGTCTTTCCCCCACTCTATATCGTTGGGGTGGCCATGGTCATTGTCCTGGTTCTGGCTGCTTCAACTGACGCATTGGTGATGGTTTCGAGGGGAAGTGTCCATGCCGTCCGCAGGGCAGACCCCCGTTTCTCCAACGGCGACAGAAACAAAGTGGAGATTCAGTTGTCGTCCACCTATCCTTTTGGTGTGCAGGTGGAGGTGGTAGATGAGATTCCAGCCATCTTCCAGCTCCGTGACCTGTCGCGCCATGTGAAGCTCAAGGCCGGAGGGACAGGAAAGGTGAGGTACATGCTTGTTCCTAAAGAGAGGGGTGAGTTTGAGTTCGGTGTAATCCAGCTTTTCGCCAAATCGCCCCTTGGTCTGGTTTCCCGCCGCATCCGCAGCGGAGAGCGGCAGACCATCAAGGTTTACCCGTCATTCCTGCGGCTGAGCCATTATGAGATCGCCACCATGCGGAGCAACACGGAAGCCGGCAACAAGAAGATCCGGAAAGCCGGCAACGACACCGAATTCGCCCAAATCAGGGATTACATGCCCGATGACGACTACAGGAAAATCAACTGGAAAGCATCGGCAAGGCGCAATCAACTGATGGTCAACGTGTATGAGGAAGAGAAAGCGCAGCACGTCTATTCCATCATCGACACCGGCAGGGTGATGCAGCAGTCGTTTGAGGGTATGTCGCTGCTCGACCACTCCGTCAACGCCGCACTCGTGCTCTCCCATATCGCCTTGAAAAAAGACGACAACGTCGGTGTCGCCACCTTCAGCAACAAGCCCGGAGCATTCCTCCCCGCCAACCACAATGCCAACCAAATCAGCCTCATCCTGGAGAATCTCTACAACATCCAGACCGACTTTCTTGAGAGCAACTTCGCCTCGCTCAGCGAGAGCATCAACCGCAGGATTACGAAGCGGAGCCTGATTATCCTCTACACCAATTTCTTCAGCATCAACGCGCTCAACAGGCAGTTGGCTTATCTTCAGCAGATCAACAAGCGCCACAGGCTGCTGGTGGTGTTTTTTGAGGACAATGAGCAGAATGCCTATATCCACACTCAGGCAGACTCACGGGAGGAATATTTCCGCCATGTCATCGCAGAGAAATATGCCAACGACCGGCGCACCATCATCACCCTCCTCCAGCAGCATGGCATCATGTCGGTGCTCACGGAGCCTAAACGGCTGACCACCGATGTGATCAACAAGTATATCGACATCAAGTCGAGAAACCTGTTCTGAGGATTTTTGGCTTTGACAAGACGACAAGACAAATCATTCTTAAAAACCTTATAAACTGAACTGATATGAAAACAAGACTTACCATCCTGGCAGCCGTGACACTGGTGGCGTTATGCTGCGTCAGCTGCAACAACAGTGACAGGAAATCCACCGCCCTTGGCGACAACCTCTCAGAAGGCGTATCCGAGGAGACAACAGACGAATCAGCAACGGCTGACGACAGTTCTGAGAATCGCCAGATCACCATGAGCATCGACGAATCCGGGCTCACCCATGAGAGCGCAGAGTACTTCGACTCCAGTGGCTGGAGCATCACCTTCGACGACGCTCCGGTGGGCACGGTGAAAGTGACGATGTCCAGCTTGCCGAAGTCACTGGCCGACCTCAAAAATCTTCGGTTGCCTGAGGGTATAGACAACATCCATGCCAATCCGTTCCTCGCCATGCCACTCATCGTGGCATCGCTCAACGTCTATGCCACCGACCGCGACGAAGCAAAGCAGATGCTCGACTTTGCCGCCCGTAAATACGGTGACTACGGCATCGGAGTGACGGAAGCTTATCCATCGAACTGGAGCCAGCTCGCACAGTACAAGCAGCAGTCGTTCACAAAGATGCTTACCTATTTCGACAATGCAGAGAAAGGCAACGACGGCAAATACACAGTGAGCGAGCCAGTGACCATGACCCTCAAACTCACCAACTGGAGCTACACCGCCCAGAAGAACTACATCCAGATTTGGGTGAAGTCGTCACTCCAGAGCAGCGAGAAAGAAGTGGGTGTATTCAATGAGGACACCGACTCCGACGGCAAGTTCGACCGCTGCTACCCAGTGGCATTCATGCAGTTTGCCCACGGGCTCGCAGAATATTGAGAAATTATCCGCAATCTGAATTTTAATGCTGACGCTTTTTGCGTCAGTTCTGCAAGACCGAATAACGGAAGAATCAACTACGATTACCAAACCAATTTACCATGATAAAAGAAAGAATTGAAGCCCTGAGAACGTGGATGCGCAGTCAGGGCGTGGCGGCGTTCATCACGCCGAGCAACGACCCCCACTCAGGCGAATATGTGCCACGCCACTGGCAGAGCCGTGAGTGGATTTCCGGTTTCACCGGCTCTGCCGGCACCGCAGTCATCACCACGAAAGAAGCCGCCCTGTGGACCGACAACCGTTATTTCCTTCAAGCTGAGGAGCAAATCAGCGGCACGGAGTATGTGCTGATGAAACTGGGACTGGAAGACACCCCGTCGGTGTCAGAATGGCTTTCCGGCGTGCTGCAAAGCGGTGACAAGGTGGGTGTAGATGGCAGCTGCTTCACCATCGCCGAGTTCCAGGAACTGAAAACCAGCCTTTCCGCTTTGGAGATTGAGGTCGTGGCACTCCACGATCCTTACGACGATATCTGGGAGGAACGTCCCGACATCCCCGTGAACGCTGTGGAAATCCATCCCCTGAAGTATGCTGGAGAAAAAGCCTGCGACAAGATTGGTCGCATCAGGGAGGTGATGAAAAAGAAGAAAGCCGACCACCTGGTCGTTTCCATGCTCGACGAAGTGGCATGGACGCTCAACCTCCGCGGCACCGACGTGGATTTCAACCCCGTGTTTGTCAGCTACCTCGTCATCTCCAATGAGAAAGCCGTGCTTTTCGTCAATCCAGAGAAATTAAGTCAGGAAGTGGTGGACTACCTGAAGGGAGAAGGTGTCATCGCCCTTCCTTACACCGACATCACTCTCTACCTCGCCAGCTTGGAGGGCACCGTGATGATGCAGCCGGAAAAGACGAATGTGAACATCCTCCAGGCTTTGGACAACGCCAAGCCTTGCTTCGCCGACTGCCCGGTCAGCACCATGAAAATCATGAAAAACGCGACCGAAATCCAAGGCTACCACTCCGCCATGCTGAAAGACGGCATTGCCATGGTGAAATGGATGAAGTGGGCCCTGGAAGCAGTGAAGGCCGGCGACCAGACCGAGTTGTCGCTGGAGAAGAAACTCTATGACTTGAGGGCTGAGCAACCGCTCTTCAGAGGTGTGAGCTTCGCCACCATCATGGGTTATGCGGCACATGGCGCCATCGTGCATTATGAGCCTACGGCCGACACCGACATCCCAGTGAAGCCAGAGGGACTGCTGCTGATTGACTCCGGCGGACAATATCTCGACGGCACCACCGACATCACCCGCACCCTGCCGCTTGGTCCGCTCACCTTCGAGGAACGCCGCGACTACACACTCGTGCTGAGAGGATTCATCAACCTGGCGAGGGTGGTCTTTCCACGCGGCACCTACGGCTCACAGCTCGACGTTCTGGCCCGCGAGCCGATGTGGAAATACGGCATCAACTACCTCCACGGCACTGGCCATGGAGTCGGGTCTTATCTCAATGTGCATGAAGGGCCTCACCAGTTCCGCATGAACTATATGCCCACGCCGTTGGTACCAGGCATGACCATCACTGATGAGCCTGGCATCTACATCACCGGACAACACGGCGTGCGCCACGAGAACACCATGCTCGTGGTCAATGCCCGCCTGAGGGGTAACGACAACCATGCTCCTGCCCTCACCCACAATGAGGGTCCAGGCGCGCCAGAGCCAGGCGTCACCTTCGGTCCGTACTATCAGTTTGAGCAGCTCACCCTCTGTCCTATCATCACCTCTCCAATCGTGAAGGAGATGATGCTCAAAGAGGAAGTGGAGTGGTTCAATGCCTACCAAGAGATGGTGTGCCGTGAGCTCACCCCACACCTCGATGCAGCGACGGCACAGTGGCTGCATGACATCACCCGTCCGATTTAAGGGTGAATAACGGGGTGGGAAAACAAAAGGCACCCTTCTCGTAAACATTTTTACAGAGGCCGTATAACCTTTTCCTCTTTTGGAAACATAATTTCCCGCCCATCTGCATGATTTAGCTTAATTTTGCAGAAAATCCACTAACTGACTTCATTATGAACAAAAAAATTTTGACTGCGCTGCTTTTTGCAGCATCTACCGTGGCCACCCAGGCACAGGTCTATCTCGACCCTCAGGCTCCGCTTGAGAACCGTGTGAAAGACGCCATCAGCCGGATGACCACCCATGAGAAAATCCAGGTGATTCACGCCCAAAGCAAATTCACAAGTGCCGGAGTGCCGCGTCTCGGCATTCGTCAGCTCAACATGGACGACGGGCCTCACGGAGTGAGGGAAGAGCTGGAATGGAACACATGGAGTCCTGCCAAATGGACCAACGACTACATCGTGGCGTTCCCGTCGCTCACCTGCCTCGCCGCCACATGGAACCGCGACCTCTCCACTGTCTATGGCAATGCCGTGAGTGAGGAGTTTGCCTTCAGGGGCAAGGACATCATGCTTGGTCCGGGCGTGAACATCCAGCGCACGCCGATGAACGGACGTGCGTTCGAATACATGGGTGAGGATCCTTACCTCGCCGGTGAGATTGTGGTGCCTTATATCAAAGCCGCACAGGCCAACGGAGTGGGTTGCTGCCTGAAGCACTATGTGCTCAACGACCAGGAGACCGACCGTTTTGCCGTGGACGTGAACGTGTCCGACCGCGCGCTCAACGAGATTTATCTCTATCCGTTCAAGAAAGCAGTGGAGGACGCCCACGTCTATACCATCATGGGCTCTTACAACACCTATAAGGGCGTTCACTGCTGCCACAACGACGAACTCATCAACGGCGTGCTGAAAAAGCAGTGGGGATTCGACGGCGCACTTATCAGCGACTGGGGCGGCACCACCAACACCTGGGAGGCAGCCAACGGCGGACTCGACATCGAGATGGGTTCCTACACCGACGGCAAATTGAAAGAGTCGGAATACACCTACGACGACTATTATCTGGCCAAGCCGTTTGAAAAGTTGATTGAGGAGGGCAAGATTCCGATGTCGGTGCTCGACGACAAGGTGGCACGCGTGCTGCGCACCATCTTCCGCACCGCCATGAATCCAAAGAAAGTGATTGGAAGCCAGTGCTCAGAAGCACACTACGACGCATGCCGCGCCATTGGCGAGGAAGGTATCGTGCTGCTAAAAAACGACAAGCCGAAGAAAGAGAAGAGCGCACTCCTGCCAATAGATCCCGCCAAATACCAGAAGATTCTTGTGGTGGGCGACAATGCCACCAAGTCACTCACGCTGGGAGGAGGCTCCTCAGAGCTGAAGACCCTGCGCGATATCTCGCCACTCGAAGGCTTCAAGACACTGTACGGCGACAAGGTGGACTATGCTCAGGGCTATATGTCGGGCCGCGCCATCTACGACCAGGTGGATCCGATTGACCCAGCCAAGCAGGCTGCCCTCAAGGCAGAGGCACTGGAGAAGGCACGTCAGGCCGATCTCATCATCTTTGTGGGTGGACTCAACAAAAACCACAGGCAAGACTGTGAGAACGGCGACCGCGAGAGCTACGACCTGAGTTATGGACAGAACGAGCTTATCGCTGAGCTGGCTGCCATCCAGAAGAACATCATCGTGGTGATGTTCGGCGGCAATCCATACTCCACGCCTTGGCTCGAACAGGTTCCGGCTTTCCTTCACTGCTGGTATCTCGGCAGTGAGGCAGGCAAGGCATTGGTAAACGTGGTGAGCGGAAAAGTGTGCCCAAGCGGAAAGTTGCCAGTCACCTTCGCCAAGAAATACGAGGACTATCCATATATGAAATACGGAAAGGAAGCCTATCCGGGCGTGGATAAGAAAGTTTACTACAAAGAGGATATCTATGTGGGCTACCGCGGATTTGAGGCCGACAAGGTTCAGCCGCAGTTCCCGTTTGGATTCGGTCTTTCCTACACCACTTTCAAATACAGCAAGCCTGTGGTCAGCGGGAACACCGTGGCGGTGGAGGTGACCAACACCGGCAGTGTGGAGGGCAAGGAGATTGTCCAACTCTATGTAGGCATGGAGAAATGCAGCGAGGACCGTCCGAAAAAAGAGTTGAAAGACTTCAAGAAGGTGTCGCTCAAACCTGGTGAGACCAAAACCGTGGGCTTCACCATCAACCGCGACAACCTCAAGTTCTTCTCCACGAAGGATGGCGCATGGAAATTCGAGCCGGGCACCTACCGCCTCTATCTCGCATCTTCCTCAGCCGACGAGAGCCACCAAGCCACGATTGACTTGTAATTCCCCCAAAATGTATTTGAATATCATCATCCATCAGCCGACTTGGTCAGCTGATGGATGATTTCTTCTGTTCAGACCAAACGGAAAGAGGGTGTGCCCTTCATTGAAGGCACACCCTCTCACTGTATAGAGAAAAAACTTTACTACTTACCAAAGGCTCAT
>OMUD01000145.1 GCA_900314125.1 uncultured Prevotellaceae bacterium
GGAGATTAAATCTGTAAAGATATTCATGTTTGTTTGTGGCATTTTAAAATTTAAGTCAAAGTTACGGAAAAACGAGAGAAGAGCAAAATAAAATTCCTTTTCAAGTGGTATTTTTTCTTTATTCTTAATCTTGTTGCACAGCTTGTAACATTTCCAATAGATTATGATTCATTTGTTCATGATTCTTCACATATTCGTTCGTATCTTTGCAATAGAACAATCTACAACAGAATAATTTATGAAAAGAATCCTTTTTGTCTTTATTTTTTTCTGCTCTTTTATGATTAGCCACGCACAGCAACCTTGGACAAAGGGCGCATTCAAAACCAAGCAGTATCGAAATGTCTTCGTTGATTTCGGCTACACACCTGAAGCTGTGGATGCCAAGCTTCAGGAGGTGTTTAATGACGTGTTTTTCGGTCCCAACAAAGTCTATTTCGAAGTGGGCGACACCATGGGATATGTGTCCGACATCAAGAACCATGATGCCCGCACTGAGGGCATGTCCTACGGCATGATGGTGGCAGTGCAGATGGACCGAAAGGACATTTTCGACCGTCTGTGGCGATGGAGCCGCAAGTACATGCAGCATCAGGAAGGACCGCTGAAAGGCTATTTCGCCTGGAGTTGCAAGACAGATGGAACACGTAACAGCCAGGGAGCGGCGAGCGATGGTGAACTCTATTTCATCACATCCCTGATTTTCGCTTCCAACCGCTGGGGAAACGACACGGGCATCAACTACAAGGCAGAAGCTCAGCATATCCTCGAATGTATCATGCCGAGAGGAGAAGGGGAGAACTCCTCCTATCTCATCGACCCCGACACCCGTCTCATCACCTTCACACCATCGGGATTCGGAAAACGGTTCACTGACCCTTCCTATCACATCCCAGCTTTCTATGAAGTCTGGGCCAAATGGGCTGACGATGGGAGAGCTGACTTCTGGAACGACTGCGCAGCAAAGTCAAGAGAGTTCATGCATCAGGCAGTGAATCCTCAGACCGGTCTCAATCCCGACCTCTGCGGCTATGATGGCAAGCCGATGCCGGGATTTGGCGGAAGGCGCAACGGAGGCTCCAACTTCAGGTATGACTCCTGGAGGGTGCCAATGAACATGGCGCTCGACTATGAGTGGAGTTGTGCCGACCAGCAATGGCAACGTCAATATGGAGAGACCATCCAAAACTTCTTCTATTCACAAGGACTCAATGACTTTGTGGATCAGTACCGCACCGACGGCTCCTTGCCTGAGGAGAATGAAATCCTCCAGGCGGGTGGATTCCGCAAGCTTCGTCACAGCATTGGATTGGTGGCCACATTGGCTGCAGCTTCGGTGATGTGCGGACATGAGAAAAGCCGTGAGTTTGTGGATGCCCTTTGGAATGCCAAACACGTGCCATTCGACGACGGCTATTTCGATGCCTACTACGATGGTCTGCTACGCCTCTTCGCTTTCATGCATTTGAGCGGGAATTATCAGATTGTCTTACCTTGAGGACTCTTATTTCAGAACGGACATTGTCATGTCATCTTTACAAAGAGGTTTCTGAAGAATCATTTTCTTTTAACGTCCCAGTCTCTCCATTATTAAGATCCTGACAGATTTCTTCTGCTATTGCATTGAGAGCCACACATTCGGAGCGGCTGATATGGTGTTTGCCTTCTTTGAATGCCCAAGGGCTGAGTATCAGCAGTCGACCTGCGGCACATGCGTCGAAAAGGGTATCTGCTGGTTTGTAGTATTCATTGAAGCCATTGCCCAAGAGGAGAATGAATGGATGTCCTTCCTGCAAAAGCACCATCATGACCTGCTTTTCCTGTGGGGAAATAAAAGGAGAAATCATCACAACTTGTTTGCGAGCCATCAGCACCCGGTTGTTCATATAGTTGCGTAAAGGGGTGGAATCACCGTATTCTGCTGTTTTCACCATCATGCTTCGCACATGGACAGTATCAAACTCCTTGTACATTAGCAGTGCGACATTTCCCACGCCATCATATAATTTCCCACCGATTTCTATTCCTTTCTGCACACGGAAAAAGCCTGGTTTGAGGCGTTTTGTGGCCAACCTCTGGGGATTCATTTGAATGTAACGAATCATCGTTTGCAGTTGCCCACGACGCGAAAGCGGGCGAATAAAAGGACGCTCGGTGAAAATTGGGAAAGGATATCCTTTCCCAATTTCGTTCGTTGTCATAGAAGGATCCCCTGTTCCGATTTCGTTCGTTGTCACCGAATTTAATTCGGTCTTAACAGACGAAGTATAGGCTCTGCCATGTTTTTTTACTCCTTGCCAATAACCGCGAATAACGCTCCGGATGCTTGTTTCCATTGTCTTTGTCACATGGATAACAGCATGCAGGTGGTCGGGCATCAAGCTGAATTGCAATATGCGGATTGCAGGATAGTGCTTGCCCATCACATAAAGTTCTTTAATAACAGCATCGCCCAAGGCTGTCCGTTCTATCCATGCAGCCTGTGGGTTGTCCTCTGGAATTACCAATGTGCCGAGAAGTGGCTCGCGTGACGGTACGGTCAGTGTGATATGATAGACCCCGACACCCCTCCATGCCGTTCCTGGTTCCTGCCAGTGCCATTTTTCATGCTCCATAATACTTCTGTTGATTTTAGGTGTCAAATATACTAATCTCAAAGGTATATAAAAATGTTGAGGTTTTTACATCTTGATGATAAAAAGTGCATGACCTTTTTTGATTTTTGACATTTATTTATTTCCTTTGATTCTAAAAAAAGGTTTTTCTTTATTCATATAGAGCTAAAGTCAAAAAAAATATATACTTTTGTAATATAAATAAGAATATATGGCAACCCCGAATCCATATCTTGAGGTTATGGCACTCACCAAACGCATTGGTGAGCGAGTGCTTTTTCATGACATTTCTTTCACCATCAATGAAAAGGAGCATGTGGGGCTTATCGCTAAAAACGGAACGGGAAAAACCACGTTGCTCAGCATCATTGCAGGAAAGGAAGGATATGACGGCGGAAAAATCGTGATGAGAAACGGACTGAGAGTGGGTTATCTGGAGCAGACACCCACCTACGAACCATTACTCACCATCCGTGATGCCTGCCTCGGACATGATGATGACCTTAAGACCAAGCAAATCCTCACCAAGCTGAAGATGACCGACTACGACATGCCCTTCGGACAGATGTCGGGGGGCATGATCAAGAGGGTGGCGCTGGCGCAAGTGCTTGAGCAGGATCCCGACCTCATCATCCTTGATGAGCCCACCAACCACCTTGACCTCGAGATGATAGAATGGCTGGAGAAATATCTGGCAAACACCACCAAAAGCATTCTCATGGTCACCCATGACCGCTATTTCCTCGACCGGGTCTGCAACTCCATCATCGAGATGGATGACTCCACCATCTACTCCTACGATGGCAATTATTCCTATTATTTGAAGAAACGGCAGGAAAGGATTGACAACCTCAATGACGAAATAACAAGAGCCAACAACCTCTACCGCACCGAGCTGGAGTGGATGCGCCGCATGCCACAGGCACGAGGACATAAGGCCAAATACCGTCAGGATGCTTTCTACGAGCTGGAGAAGGTGGCGCGCCAGCGTATCACCAATGAGCAGGTGGAAATTCAAACGTCGGCCTCCTACATCGGATCCAAGATCTTTGAGGCATACGATCTTTGCAAGGCATTTGGCGACAAGGTCATCCTCAAGGATTTCAACTATATCTTCTCCCGTTATGAGAAAATGGGTATAGTTGGCAACAACGGAGCAGGAAAAACCACTTTCATCAAGCTTCTGCTTGGCGAGATACCGCTCGACAAAGGTAAGATTTCCATTGGAAAGACTGTCCGTTTCGGCTATTACTCGCAGGAAGGCATCCAATTCCGCGATAATCAGAAGGTGATAGATGCCGTCAGGGATATTGCGGAATATGTGGATCTCGGAAACGGTCAGCGCCTCTCTGCGTCGCAGTTCCTCCAGAATTTCCTTTTTTCGCCAAAAGAACAATACAACTACATTGAAAAGTTGAGTGGTGGAGAACGTCGGCGACTATACCTCTGTACTGTGCTCATGACCTCACCCAACTTTTTGATTCTCGATGAGCCTACCAACGACCTGGACATCATCACCCTCCAGATTCTTGAAGAATATCTGCGCAGTTTCAAAGGATGCGTCATCGTGGTTAGCCACGACCGCTATTTCATGGACAAGGTGGTGGACCATGTGCTCGTCTTCCACGGCGACGGACAAGTGCAGGACTTTCCTGGCAATTACACTCAATACAGGGAATGGAAACGGGAACGCGACGAACAGCAGAAAGCAACGAAAGGCGAGACCGATAAGTCGAGGCAGAATGCCTACAGGGAGGAGAACCAGTCGAACCGCAAACGGCGGCTGACATTCAAGGAAAAACAGGAGTACCAAACCTTGGAGACCGAAATTGACCGTCTGGAAACCGAAAAAGCATCTTTGGAGGAGGCTTTGAGCTCTGGTTTGCTTTCCTCCGATGAAATTGTGGAGAAGTCCAAGCGTCTCAACACCGTCAACAGTGAGCTTGACGCCAAGTCTGACCGATGGCTTGAGCTCTCCGAAATCGCGGATAATTAAGCCGTGCGAATCGAATCCTTGTCCTGATGGCTTAGATTGTTCTAAAAGCATGAGAAAAGGATTGGACACAATAAGAATGATAAAACTCAAAACTTCAGAACCAAACGATATGATTATAAAAACTGCAAAATTTGTCTGCTCAAGTCCCCGTGCCGACATGTGTCCGAAAACCACGGAGCCTGAATATGCATTCATCGGCCGGTCTAATGTGGGAAAATCGAGCCTGATCAACATGCTCACGCGTCACAACAAGCTGGCCATGACATCATCCACGCCTGGAAAAACCATGCTCGTCAACCACTTCATCATTAATGATGAATGGTACATCGTCGATCTTCCGGGCTATGGATTTGCACAAAGGGGAAAAAGAGAGATGGATAAGCTGAAAAACCTGATTGAACATTATGTGCTGGAACGCGAGCAGCTCACATGCCTGTTCGTGTTGATTGACATCCGCCATGAACCGCAGAAGAAAGACTTGGAATTCATCAACTTCCTTGGAGAAAATGGTGTACCGTTCGCCTTAGTCTTCACCAAAGCCGACAAAATCGGAAAGCAGAAAGTGAATGCACAGGTGAATGCCTACTTGAAGCAACTCAAGGACCAGTGGGAAGAACTTCCGCCGCATTTCATCACAAGTGCGGAGACAGGCCTGGGACGTGACGACATCTTGAATTATATAGAGTCGGTCAACAAATCCTTGGAAGAACAGCCAGAGTAGGGAAGTGCCTGCGGATTCTGGATTTTCAAGAAAGAATTTTGAAACAAACCTAATATTAACCCTTAAATCAATTGAACCTTATGATCTCTACAACATTGATTGTTATTCTTGTTCTCGCGTTTATCGTGATTCTCATTGTGGGCTATATCATTGCCACACAGCGAAAGCTGGTTTCGCTCGACGAGTTCTGTAAGAATGCCATGAGCCAGATTTCAGTTCAGCTCAATTCCCGTTGGGATGCCGTGCAGAACCTTGCCAAGCTGGCGGCGCAATATGCCAAGCATGAGTCAGAAACCATCACCAACGTCATTCAGCAAAGGAGAATGGGGCAGGTGACCACCGCACAGCAGGCCAACGAGCAGCAGGATGCCATCTCAAGTGTGATGGGACGGCTCATTGCCATCGGAGAGGCTTATCCGGAGCTCAAGGCCGACGGACTCTTCCGCGAAACGATGGACGGAGTGCGTGCCTACGAAGAGAAGGTGAGGATGAGCCGTATGGTTTACAACGACACCGCCACCAAATACAACCGGCTTATCCGTCAGTTCCCATCCTCTATCGTGGCATCCATGCTGAACTACAACACGCAGAAGGATTATCTGCAAGTGGACGACCAGAAGAAAACCAATTATCCTGACCTCGACGATGTGTTCAAGAAGTAAATTGCTGACAGCTGCCCTTCTCTGGATGGTTGGCACAATCAGCCTTTGGGCGCAGTCCTATCTCAACAAACTCAATGTGGATGTGGAGTTGCAGGAGAATGGCGACGCCATCATCACCGAAACCCGCCGGATGGATATCGACACCGATGGGTCGGAGCTCTATATCGTCATCGGAAACCTTAACGGAAGCAAGGTGACTGACTTCTCTGTCAGCGATGAGAGTGGCAAGGAATATGTGAATGTGGGTGATTGGAATTCCAGCCTATCCAGAACGGAAAAAACTGAAAAATGCGGAATCATCCGCAAATCCGATGGCTATGAGCTTTGTTGGGGACTCGGAATGGAGGGCGAACGGATCTACACTGCCCAATACCGGGTTACCGACTTGGTCAGGGCATACAATGACTACGATGGATTCAATTATATGTTCGTCACCCGCAACATGAATCCTTCGCCCGAGCAGGCCACCGTCACCATCAAGGCTCCCAACGGTGAGCTCTTTGAGGAAGAGAAAGTGAGAATGTGGAGTTTTGGATATGAAGGAGAAATCAACCTCGAGGCTGGAGAGGTGGTGGCGAGAACTAACACTTCCTTGGATACCGACAATTCCATGATTGTCATGCTCCAGTTGGAGAAAGGGGTGGTCAATCCACAGATAAAGGTGGACGCCCCGTTCGAAACGTTGAAAGACAAGGCGTTCGAAGGAAGTGACTATGGCACCGAGGATAAAAGTTTTATCCAGACGCTGAAAGATGAGCCATCCATGCTCATCCCCATAGCCATCCTTTTCCTGCCGATTCTGCTTATCTTGTATTCCTACAATAGGATTAGAAAACTCAAGAAGGATGCGAAGAAGGACCTGCTCTGGTATCGCGACCCGCCTTACGACGGCAACTTGCAGAAGGCAAATGCAGTGCTCAATGCCTGCAAGTATGGGAAGAAGAACTACCGCAATGTGGTCAGCGCTTCTGTGCTCCGCCTTATCCGAATTGGGGCCTTGGGAGTGGAGGAACACTACATTGAGCCTACGGGATTGTCAAAAATGCTGGGCAGACAGGGGGAGACAAAAAAATGTATCGTCATTCATCCCCTTGTGCAGAATGACCAGGCGACCAACACCCGGATGCTGAAGATGCTCTATGAACTGTTCGTTGATGCCGCAGGCAGCGATGGCATACTCCAGCCCAAGGAATTCAAGCATTTCATCAAGCGAAACACTGACCGTCTCATCGACTTCATGAAAGAGGTGAAATACAAGATGTCCGTCAAGGATTGCCGCAAGGATATGGAGCGGGTGAGGCAGGTGTTCGGACTGAAGAAATATCTGGAGGACTTCACTTTGGCCAACGAACGAAGTATGTCGGAGGTATCGCTCTGGGGAGAATACCTCGTCTATGCTGAACTCTTTGGATGCGCCGACAAAATCAGGGAGGAGATGTTTAAACTCAACCCTGAATTCCTCAAGATGGACAAGATGTATGAGGCGCTCTTCAACAACGATGTCGTGCCTGAAACTCTATTGATTGCTGCATACGGTGCAAGGTCGGCCGAACGGGCCATATCGCGCCAGGAGATGCGGTCCAGCGGATTCGGTGGATCCTCATCCATCGGCGGAGGTGGCGGATTCTCTGGTGGTGGCTCGGGAGGAGGCATCCGATGACTTTTTTCTGTCAAAAAAGCAAAGTTTACATGCCGGGAGCTTTGCTTTTTTGCTTTTGAAGCTGCTGTGATGGATTCTTTTGCAAAAAAAACTTAATAATATTGCGCTTTTCCGAAAATTATTCATATCTTTGCAAAAGTTTTAAGGACTAAGTGTTTTTTGGACATTAAATCATAAGCCAAAAAACAAACAAACCCAAATATCACAAATAGTTTTTCAAGTAAAAGGAATGTGCACAATGAGGCATTTTCCTACACATGCCTGAAATGCGTCATCGCTGCGTGATGTTGTAATTAGGTTGAATAATCATACTTTTATGCAATATACAAAGGAACAATTAAGTGGCATGAGCGTGGACGAACTGCGCAATATTGCTGAGGAACTTGGCATCAAATCTGCCAAGCTTGAACAGATGGATCTCGTTTATGAAATCCTCGACAAGTCTGCCATTGTCTCTGCGGCGGACAAGGCTGCCAAGCAGACTACGGCTGCCACTCGCAAACGCACAAGAATCAAGACGGTGGACAGAGTCTATACCGCCAATCAGGATAAAGCGAAGAAAGTGGACAAGACTATGAAAGTCAGTGTTGACGACTCCCTCTTTGCATCACTTTCCGACGATGAGAAGAAAATGATGGTGGAGGCTCAGCAGGATGAGAAAGGCAAGGAGACAGCCAACGCACAGGAAACGGTTGCTGAGGCACCGAAAGCCGCTAATGAGGAGGCTCCGAAAAAGCGGACAAGGAAAACCAAGAAAACAGAGGAGAAAACAGAGGATATGAATACGGAAAAGAAAGAGGAGAATCCGGCAGAAGCTCCGGAACCTAAAAAACGGACAAGAAAGAAAGCGGAAGTCAAAACGGAGACACAGCCAGAACCGGAAGTGAAGGCTGAAACTGATGCTCCGGCAGAAGATTTCATTGTGATGGAAATGACGGATGCTGATGGAAAGGTGGAAAGTCCTGCCACACAGGAAGTTCAAGCAGTAGAGCCAAAGCAGGATGCAGCACCTGAGACCGCAGATGCGCCTCAAGCTCCAGTGAATGAAGCGCCTATAGCATCGAAGAACAATGAAGGCACTCCTTCGGGAGTGAGAACCCTTCAGGATGTTCCCCTGGAGAACGGCTCCGACTTTGTCATTATCGAGGATATCCCAGCAGAGGAATATGTGGTGGGCAGGAACATCATGGAAATGATGAAGGGCTATTCGCCGAAGCAACAGCCTGCACAACCTAACCAAAGGAACATCATGCAACCAGAACCGGTTGTGATGCAGAAGGAGAAGGCCTATGATTTCGCCGATCTCCTCACCGTTTGCGGTGTGTTGGAGGTGGTTGACAACTATGGATTCCTCCGCTCCGCTGACTATAACTACCTGGTTTCCCCAGACGATGTGTATGTCACTCAGTCGCAGGTGAAGCAGTACGGACTCAAAACCGGCGATGTGGTGGAGGGTGCCATCCGGCCGCCGAGAGAAGGCGAGAAGTTCTTCACCCTCATCAATGTGAAGCGAATCAACGGATGCAATCCGAGTGTCATCCGCGACCGTGTGGCGTTTGAATACCTCACACCGCTCTTCCCTGATGAGAAATTCAACCTCTGTTCGGGCGACTCACGAGATACCACATCATCTCGAATCGTTGACCTTTTCTCGCCAATCGGAAAAGGACAGCGTGCACTCATCGTGGCACAGCCAAAGACGGGTAAGACCCTCTTGATGAAGGATATCGCCAACTCTATCGCACGCAATCATCCAGACGCCTACCTCATGATGCTTCTCATCGATGAGCGTCCGGAGGAGGTGACCGACATGGCGCGTACCGTCAATGCAGAGGTCATCGCATCCACCTTCGACGCACCGGCAGAGAACCATGTGAAGATTGCCGGAATCGTGCTTGAAAAGGCAAAACGAATGGTGGAATGCGGGCATGATGTTGTCATCTTCCTCGATTCCATCACCCGTCTCGCCCGCGCTTACAACACTGTGAGCCCGGCATCTGGAAAAGTGCTTTCGGGTGGTGTTGACGCCAATGCCCTCCAGAAACCGAAAAGGTTCTTCGGTGCGGCACGTAATATTGAGAATGGAGGCTCGCTCACCATTATCGCAACAGCGCTTATCGACACTGGCTCAAAGATGGACGAGGTGATTTTCGAGGAATTCAAGGGAACAGGAAACATGGAGTTGCAGCTCGACCGCACATTGTCCAACAAGCGCGTGTTCCCGGCTGTCAACCTCATTGCTTCTTCCACTCGCCGCGACGATCTCCTGCAGGATTCCACCACACTCCGCCGCATGTGGGTGCTGCGTAAGCATATTTCTGATATGACGTCACTCGAAGCCATGGAGTTCATGATTCAGCAGATGAGCAACACCAAGAATAACGATGAGTTCCTGCTCTCAATGAATGGATAAGAAAATCAATGGTATAATATAAGAAAAGAGGATGCATTTGCATCCTCTTTTTTGTATGTCAGCAAAATCTCGCAAACAGGGGCTCTCAAGATTATTCTTCACTGTAGGTCCGGTCGAAAGCTTTCTCAAATGCCGATCCCAGTTCCTCAATGGCTTTCGACACTTTCTCGCCCCATTCGCTTGAGGTTTCATCCTCATTTGAATATTGGCGCTCAATGTAATCCAGCACGCCTTCCATCTCGGTTGCTTTGGTCAGTACCTCATTGAAGGTGGTGATCTCGTTCAAGATGCCAGTGTAGTCTTCAAGAATCTTAAGCACACGTTCTTCCCGGTCTTCAATTTGTTTGTAAGGTTCCAGAAACTCGTCAACTGCGTCTTGGTCCCACATCGGACCACCACTTGGCATATCACCCTCATCGGGTTCAATCTCCAGCCGTTCCTCTGCCTTTTCTCTGGAATCAAGATAGGCATTGAAAGCGGTCTCAAAACGTGCCATGTCTGCATCCTTTGGCTCATACTCCGGATAGGCCACGTTCAGCTCCTGCACTTTTCCCTTCAGTTCCTGCTCCAAGGCATGAAATTCATCTTCGTTTGCCGCTGCCGACATCTTCTGGGCATATTGCTCGAGTATGCTGATCAGTTCGTCAATCGGACTGATGACCAGCAGATGTGCTTCTTCGGTGGAATAATGGGGCAGATTGCCGGATTTGCTTATGTCTCGTATGTTGCGTTGCCAACGCAACATGGTGGAATTAAAGGACAAATTACCAGCATTGCCCATAGGAATTGCCAGACAGAATGCACAGAGAAGCAATGCCGGCAGTTTCAGATTATTTATCATTTTCATTTCTTTCTTTTCTGCAAAAGTACAAATAAGCATTGAGAGCGCAAAACAATCTATGCTGTTTTTCTGCATTTTCGTATAATTAGAATGTCAGAGCTGATGCAGGAAAAAGCCCGGAACCTACTGGCACCGGGCTAAGAGCTGTTTTATATAAAAGAGGATGAGCCATTGCTGCCAAAGCAAACCTTCTGGATTTTGTCAGCTTCACTTCTTTACTGGGCTGTGAAATAATTCACGCTGGTGCTGCCATTCTTGAAGAACTTAGCTTCCGTAGTTCCTTTGGCGCTGCTGCCGAGGTATAGTCCTTGGAATGCCGTAGTGGCATCCGTCGGAGCAGTGGTGGAGTAGGTGAGGTAGTATTTGCTGCCTTTCACCATACCCTTGGCGGTGATGAGCGATAAGGTGCTGTTGATAGATGTTGGGAACTTGTAGGTCACCAGGTTGTTGCCGTTTGCATCAGCCAGTGTGTAGTAGTAGGAGGTGTTGTAGCTCATCGTGTTGGTGTTGAGGTAATATCCTTGTGCAGCACCGGATATGGAGCTGGAACTGCCACCTCCCTGAGCTCCTCCTGCACTCAGGCCAATGCCAGTGCCGGTGATTTGGATGTAGCTGTTGTTGTCGCAGTCAAATCCTTCTTCCGGACTGCCTTTGCTCGTATAGGTGAGCACGGCTCCGTTGCCTATGGTGATGGCGCCGCTGCGGCCATAGTTGGAGTCAATGGCGTCGTTGCCCGTTGACCAGCATACCGTCACACCGCCGTTGAAAATGATGGCGGATGCAGTGTTGATGCAGTCGTCATAGCATTTGAAATAATGCTTGCCACCTTGGATGTCGATGTTGCCTTGCTTGGTCTCCAAACCTTCTGCACCATCGGTAGAGGTGCTGTAGGTGCTTTCACCACCGTAAATGGTTGCTGTGCCTTGAACTTTCACTGCTTTGGCGGAAGAACCGCCACTGCTTTGACCGCCAGGACCCATGCCGCCCCAGCCACCGCCGCCGCTGGAACTGCTGCCCAAGCTGCTGCCGGTGGTGGTTACAGAGAACAATGGGCCGCTGCCATCGCTCAAACCCTGAGTGAATGTGCCGCCGCTCTTGATGCCTTTACCGCCGGTTCCGCTCGCCTTCAAGGTGATGGTTCCGCCGTTCAGCTTCACGCTGGTGTCTGCTTTGATGCACTTGGCAGTGTAGTTGTCGCTGCTGCCTTGCACGCCTGCTCCAGTGTTGGTGATGGTCAGGGTGCCGCCGTTGGTCGTCACATTTGTGGCGCTGATGCCACGACCGGCCTGGCCACTGGAGTTGATTGTCAGTATGCCGTTGTTCTGAATGAAATCCACACATTTGATGCCCGTGCTGTAGGAGGCGTCGCTGCCATTCAGCAACATCTCTCCGCTTGGAGTCAGCGTGATGTTGCCGCCATCTATGGTGACGGTGGATTTCGATTTGATGCTTTTGCTCATCTTGCCGCTGTTGCTCACCTTCACCGTGCCGCCGGTGATGGTCAAGGCGCCATCTGACTTCAAGCCGATGGCGTTGTAGCCTTCACCGCTCTCTTCTGTCACATCGGTGCTGCCGCTGTAGGTGTTGGTCACGTTCGACAGGGAGTAGGTGCGGACTGTGCCACTGGTGGAGTAGCTGTTGCTGATGCTGTAGTAAACATCGGTGCCCGATGTAGGGGCGCTGAAGGTGCTGCTGCGCATCGTGTAGGTGGTTCCGCGGCTGTTGTAGTCATCGCCTTTGATGTAGTAGCTCACGCTTGTGTCTGCGTTCTTGAAGTCATAATAGTAGAAAGTCAGGGTGGAGTAGCCTGAAGATTTGGTCACCGTGCTGGTCAAAGAGGCTATCATTGTGCCGTTGCTGTTGTAGAGCACGGGATTCTTCCATGCGGTGGAACCACCACCTCCAGGACCGAAACCACCACCTCCGGTTGGAAGACTGATATATACTTTGTAGGAACTGGTTGAGGTTTCTTCACTGCTGCCACTCAGTTCCACTGTACCGCCACTTCCGTTGGCTATGATGGTCACATTGGTGGTGGCATTGCTCTCACTGATGTTGATTGCTCCTTCAGCACTCATGCCTTTCCCGCCTTCGCCGCTGTTGGTGATGTTCACCGTTCCCCCGGTGATGTTGATGTCACCGTCGGCTTTAAGGCTGGTTGGATAGCTGATATCGGTGTCTGTTGTGGTGATTTTTCCCGTCTGAGTCACGGTCACGCTGCCACCTTGGATGTTGATGTCCTTGTCGGCCTTGATGCCTTTCACCGCATCACCGCTTACGGTCACATCCACGGTTCCGTCAATCAAGGTGAAGCAGCCGGTGTCTTCTGCGTCTGTTCCATCGCTTTCGTACGACACCTGGATGCCGTCGTCGCCAACATTGCTCACCGTCAGGCTGCCGCTCTCAATTGTCATGTACTGATTGCAGTTCACACCGTCTTTCGCTGCTCCGGTCACGTTCACCGTGCAGTTTTTCATCTCTATGTATTCCTTGCTCCAGATGGCGCAGGCGGCGAGGCTTTTCACGTTCAGCACACCTTTGCCCTTCAACTCAGTGTGCCCTTTGCATACGAAGCAGCCTTTGTCGGCATTCTCACTGCCGTCGGTCAGCGTGTTCTCCGTGTCTTTCTTCACGCTCACACTGATGCGCTTGCCGTTCTGGATATTGATGGCGGCGCCGTTTGGATTGGTCAGCGTCAGACCGTCGAGCTCCACGCTTGCCTTATAGCTGCCGGTCATATAGAATTGTCCGTCAGAGCATGAGCCCGACAGATGGTAGGTGATTTCACCGCAGGTGTCATCGCCCACGTTCGACAGTTGATTCACCACCACATGACCGCTCGCTTCCGTCGCATCCACATATTGAGCAATGTTGCCTGCTATATAGACTGTGGCTGATCCACCATTGTATGCCACGTCAACCTGATTGTCGGTCACCGTGCTGAAATCCACATACATTTTTGTCAATTCGCTCAGCGTGAATGCTTTATCCATGATGGTCAGCGTCTTGCCGTCGGTGTACCACATGTCGGCGGCCTGAGCGGCTGGGAACTGATAAACCACGTTGTCTTTCTTCACGTTCAGGGTTTGGGCTGAAGCGTTCAATCCCAGCAAGATGAAGGCCAGCAGAATTATTCTTTGTTTCATCTCACTGTGATTTTAAAGGTTTGTGACTTGCTTTTCAAAATATACACACCATGTTCTAAAGATTCCTTGGCCTTGGCTGAATCGGCGAACTTACCGAGTGAGATGCCTGTCAGGGTGAATACTTCCACTTCGTTATCTGCACTCTCGGTTTCTGTTAGGCTGATTCCGCTGGCTGTGCTCTCATCGCCTGTCGAGAAATACATCTTTGCCAAAGAAGTCAGGGTGAAGGTCTTGCTTCCGTCGCCATTGACCGCCACGAGGTTGCCATCTTCTGTCACGGTCATCTCAAGCGACTCCACTCCCAGCGACGTAACCGTGCCGTCGGAACCGACAAAGGTGAGGTAAGGAAACTCACCGTCAGCTTTCATGATGGAGACAAAAGTCAATCCTAAAAGAATTAAACACAATCTTTTCATAAAATGTCTCGTTTGAAAAATAGTTAATAGTTATATTTAGTAATGATAAAAAAATAAGTTGCCCCAGTTTGTTCATATTTTGGAGATGTTTTTGTTCGTTTTCGAAG
>OMUD01000188.1 GCA_900314125.1 uncultured Prevotellaceae bacterium
AAAATGTGCTAACTTTGCAGCGCAATTGGTTCACAGTTGAAGTGATGAAAAGGGAATCAGGTGAGAATCCTGGACAGTCCCGCTGCTGTAACCTCCATTTTTCTATTCCGACCACAACAAACCACTGGACACAATGGGCTTTTCATGAATGAAAAGAACATGCCGGGAAGGCGGGCCGGAGAAGGAGGAAGTCAGAAGACCTGCCGTTGCGTTTTTATTATAGATGGCCTCGAGGGATAGGTCCGTAATATCTGTTTTCTTGCGTTTTTATATTGTCATAGCATTATTGGGACTGATGTGTGCCAACGGCGCACAGGCTCAAAGCGATGGGGGTGGGGCGTTCGCTGCCGACACATCCCGTCAAATCAACCGTGTGGATGTGACGGCTTCACGTAAGGCCAGCAACGTCACGGCATCGAAGCCGGTGCAGATGATGACTAAGGAAGAAATCAATCTCCTCGGAATACATGAACTGGCTGATGCGGTGAAGAAATTCGCAGGTGCCGATGTGCGCGACTATGGCGGAATAGGAGGGATGAAGACGGTCAGTGTGAGAAATTTGGGAGCGCACCACACCGCTGTGTCCTACGATGGGGTGACCCTTAGCAACACTCAGGCGGGACAGATCGACATCGGACGTTTCTCGCTCGACAACGTGGAGTCCATATCCTTTGCATTGGGAAACGATGACAACCTCATGCAGACCGCGCGCCATTATGCGGCGGCGGGAATCCTTTCTGTCAATACGGAGAAACCGCATTTCAAGGAGGGAACGAACGATGCGCTTAAAGGTAACCTCCGAATCGCCTCTTTCGGCATGGTCAGCCCAAATCTCAGGTATTGGCACAGATTTTCTGACCGTACCGCCCTCTCTGCCGACGCATCATACATGCGGGCCGACGGCAACTATCCATTTACCCTGGTCAACGGAAAGAACGTCACCAATGAGAAACGCTACAACAGCGACATCTATTCGTGGAAAGGGGAGATGGACATCCACCACACTTTCAATGATGACAGCAAACTCAGCGCCAAGGCATATTATTACTACTCCGAGCGTGGGCTGCCAGGCAGCGTCGTGCTCTACAACCGAATTGCTGAAGAGCGGCTGTGGGATGAGGACTTTTTCACTCAGGCTCGCTACGACCGCAACATGGGACGGGAGTGGAAACTCAGCGCCAAACTCAAATACACCCATTCCTGGAACCGATATCAGGACACCAACGTGAAATACGAGGGAGGAAAGCAGACCGATGTCAACCGCCAGAACGAATACTACGGTGCATTCACAATCGGGTGGTTGCCTACGGCGGATTTCAGCATGGCGTTGGCGCAGGACATCTTCTTCAATGACCTTCGGAGTAACGTCAGCATCTCTGATTACGGACACCCATCCAACCCCGACCGATTCACTTCCCTCACCGCACTCGCAGCCAAATGGAAGAAACATGGGTTCCAAATCGACGGAAGCGCAGTGGCAACCTATGCACACGAACGCGTGGAGGCGGGTAAGCAACCGTCCGACAAATTCCGACTAACTCCGTCTCTCGCCGCTTCGGTCGCACTGCCGGGATATGAGGCGCTCAGACTCAGAGCCATGTTCAAGAGCACATTCCGCATGCCGTCGTTCAACGACCTCTATTACATCCGGATGGGAAACACCGGGCTGAGACCGGAAAAAGCAAATGAATACAATGTGGGAGTCACATGGAGCGGACGACCGTTTGGATTCACCAAATATCTCAATATCACGGTTGACGGCTATTATAATAATGTGACGGACAAAATCGTGGCATTCCCATCTACATACGTATGGAAGATGGCGAACTTCGGGAAAGTGCACATCCACGGCATCGACGCAACCATCGCCACAGAAATCGGAGTGGGCAGAAACGTGGATCTCGTGCTCAACGGAACCTACTCCTTCCAAAAGGCGGAAGACCGGCTCAAGAAGTCGGCTACCTACGGAAAGCAACTGCCCTATACGCCCCGCCACAGCGGAAACGCATCACTCCTCGTCAAGAACCCGTGGGTGAATGTGGGCTACAGTCTCATCATGCAGGGAAAGCGGTGGAGTTCACCGATGAACAAGAGCATTTATGCACTCGACCCCTTCTGGGAACATACCGTCACACTCAGCCATCTGTTCCAATTCAAGGGATGGAACATGGAGGTCAACGCCACCCTCCGCAACATCACGGATGAGCAGTACGAAATCATTCAGTATTATCCCATGCCGGGACGGAGTGGGGAAATCAGTATCAGATTTCAAATCTGACCTCGTACAAAAACTGATATTGTTCAACTTTTTAAATAATCAAAACAATGAAATTCAGAAGTTTGTTTTTGGGAGTGCTCGCAGCGCTCATGATTTCAGCAGGATTCACTTCCTGTAGTGACGACGATGATGACGACGTCAACACCGATAAGTACTTCAACGGTGAGAAACTGGAGAATTATGCTTTCGTACTCAATGAGGGAGCTGATTCTAAGAACAATGCCAGCCTGGCGGCTGTGAACTGGATGAACTATCAGACCATCAGCAGCGATATCTATGTAGCGCAGAACAAGCAGGCGCTCGGCGACGTGGCTCAGGACATGATTGCTGATGGCAAAGGCAACGTATATGTTGTGGTATTCGGTTCAGCATATGTGGCTAAACTCAACGCAGAGGGAGTGGAGCAGACACGTGCAGACTTCACCACAGGCAACCTGAAGCAGTTTGGCCAGCCTCGCTATGCTGTGCTTGAGGATGGCATGCTCTATATCACTACCTATGGAGCTTACGTCGTGGTGCTCAATGCCAACGACTTGGCTTTCGTCAAGGCTTATCAGGTTGGGAAAAACCCAGAGCATATCGTGGAGAGCGAGGACAAAATCTACAACACCAACTCTGGATGGGGTGAGGACAACACCGTCACTTGCTACAACACCAAGACGGGAAAAGTGGAAAAAACCTACACCGTGATGAGCAACCCGGATGGAATCCTCGAGGTGGAAGACCGTATCTTCGTTCAGGGATATGGAGCTGGATGGGACTACCCTTGGGGTGAGATCAACCTCACAACCGGCGAGTTTACCCAAATCGGAAATGCATCAAGCTGGGCGGAAGACGACGATGTGATCTACACCATCAACTCGGTAACCGACTGGGATACATACACCACTGTCAACTACTTCACTGCTTACGACGTGAAGAAAAGCAAGCTGACTGAAGGTAATTACCTCGTGAACATGCCTGAGGAGCTTAATTCAGCCAGCGTTTTCAGCATGCAGTTCAACCCATACAACGGATTCCTCTACATCGCAACATCTGATTTCAAAAACGATGGTACCATCTATGTGTTCGACAACAACAAGGAATTTGTGACGAAGTTCAGCTCCATGGGAATCAACCCTAAGAAATTCGTGTTCTTCAAATGAGCAGAAGCATAAGAACCTTTATTTTATCTTTCCTGGGTGTCGTGCTCCTTTCTGCCTGTGGCGGTCATACGCCGGGAAAAGGCAAGGGGGAGGGCGACACCCTCTCACTCAACCATGCCTCACGAATCAAAGTCGTGAGGTTTGATGGTTTCACGCAGGTCAGCCTCGCCGACCCCTGGAATTCGGGGAAGACACTCCATCGCTATATCCTCGTGCCTGTGGATAAGCCGCTGCCTGGCAACTTGCCGGAGGGGACGGTGGTGAGGACGCCGCTCAAAAAAGCTGTCGTCTCCACCAGCGTGCACTGTGGACTGATCATCGACCTGGGACGGGGAGATGCCATTGCAGGTATTTGTGAGCCGCAGTATATCCATATACCTTGGGTGCTCGAACGGGTGAAAAAGGGGGAAATCGCTGACTGCGGAAGCGGACTCAGTCCTACCGTGGAGAAAATCATCGACCTCTCGCCTGACGCCATCTTCCTCTCGCCTTTCCAAAACAGCGGGGGATATGGACAGATTGAGCACCTCGGAATTCCCATCATCGAGACTGCCGACTATATGGAGACGTCAGCACTCGGAAGGGCGGAATGGATGAAATTCTATGGGCTCCTCTTCGGAGCTGAGCAGGCTGCCGACAGCCTCTTTGCCGGGGTGGAACGCAGCTACTTGGAACTGAAAGCGAAAGCGGAGGCTGACGCTGAACGGCCCACCGTGTTGATGGACAAGCAGGTGGGTAGTGTGTGGTATGTGCCGGGCGGACAGAGCACGATCGGGAAACTCATCGCTGATGCCGCCACCAACTATCCGTGGAGCGGAAATGACGACAGCGGGTCGCTCTCTCTGCCTTTCGAAAGTGTGCTCGACAAGGCGCAGCAAGCCGACGTCTGGCTCTTCCGCTACAACAGCCCCAACGACATATCCTTCCCTGAGCTGCTGTCCGAAAATCAGGGGTACGCCCAGTTCAAGGCTTTCAACTCTAAAAATGTGTTCGGATGCAACACAGCCACGGTCAACTTCTACGAGGAAACACCATTCCATCCCGAGCGGCTCCTACGCGACATCGTCAGCATCACCCATCCAAAACTCAATCTCGGCTCACCAAGCTATTTCCAAAAACTCAAATGATCGAGTTCCAACCGCCCGCATGGTTCCAACGGCCCGCATGGCTCCAACCGCCCGCATGGCAAAAAAAGCAGTCAACCACCGAGCGGAATAGGAGCTCGGTTTGCGACGGCTGAAGCTTTAGCTTCACCAAGGAGTAATCCCGCAGGGATTCCCA
>OMUD01000294.1 GCA_900314125.1 uncultured Prevotellaceae bacterium
AAAGATTATGTGGTTCAGGACGGCGACATCATGCATTTCAGGTTTAATGTTTAATGGTATAATTAGGAATTAGGAATTAGGAATTAGGAATTGTGCCATTCGGACGAGTATTTAATATAAAAACATTATATAGATAATGAAAGAAAATATTATAGTAACGAAAAGTGAAGATTTTTCTATCAAAATAATTAAATTATATAAATATTTATGTTTTGAAGAAAAAGAATATGTTCTTTCAAAACAAATACTCAAAAGTGGTACTAGTATTGGAGCGAATATAAATGAAGCAGTGTGTGGTGTAAGTAAAAACGATTTTCTTTCAAAGATGTATATTTCATTTAAAGAATGCAATGAAACCATGTATTGGTTAAGATTATTGTTTAGATCAGATTATATAGATATAAATGATTTTAATTCTCTTACTAATGATTGTTTAGAATTACGGAATATATTAAGTAGTATTACAAAATCTACTTCAGAAAATATAAAAATAAATTCCTAAATAAAAAACATCCAGATAGCAAACTAACCGTCCGGATGGCATTTATTCCTAATTCCTAATTCCTAATTCCTAATTTTAAAAATAAAGGTATGTTTTTATATATAGATTGGCAGCCGAGTATAGAGGCGTTCAAGATAGGGAGTTTCGGCGTACGCTGGTATTCGCTATGTTGGGTGGCAGGTTTGCTTGTGGGCTATTTGATAGTGAGGAAGCTGTTTGCCGACCAGCAGATAGATCCTGAGATTAAAAATGGGACGAAAGTATATACCCATCGTTTTGATCCGCTGTTTATCTATTGCTTCGTGGGCATCGTGCTTGGTGCGCGGCTTGGGCATTGCATTTTCTATGAACCGAGCTATTACCTCACTTCGGTGAAAGGATTCATCGAGATGTTTCTTCCGATAAGATTCGCTCAAAACTCGTGGGATTTCCACATGATCGGTTATACGGGTCTGGCAAGTCATGGTGGCACTGCTGGTCTTATCCTGGCACTGTATCTCTACAAGCGCAGCAAGAAAATGCCGATGCCTGTGATACTCGACAACCTGAGTATCGCCGCTCCGTTCGCTGCCTGCTGCATTAGGTTGGGCAACCTGATGAACAGCGAGATCATAGGAACGGTGACGGATAAGCCGTGGGGATTCATTTTCCATACTCCAGAGGCTATGCAGGGTGGCACATTCCCTCCGCGCCATCCTTCTCAGCTTTATGAGGCATTGTTCTATATCTTGGTGTTTGTGGCAGTTTGGGTGATTTATCAGCGAAGCCGCAAAGCCTATCAAGGAAAGGAAAACACCTTGTATCAGGTTCGAGAACGAATTTCGGTTGGTTCCGGTTTTTATTTCGGACTGGTGATTGCATCTATTTTCACCTTCCGGTTCTTTATAGAATTTTTGAAGGAGGTTCAGGGTGGAGCTGACAACGGCTCGACATGGCTTGACATGGGTCAGATGCTGAGCATACCGTTTGTGATTGCAGGTGTGTGGATGATGGTGAGGAAAGTGGATTATAAGAATTAGGATGTAAGAAAAGTCCCGCTGTAACGACGCAAGATGCGTCGTCCCCACTTAACGTGCTACGATGGCATCAGGTGAGTGGGGCAAAATGGGTGCAGCTTTTTTATAAATTAATTGTTGGAAGAAGATGAGGAAACTGAATATAACGGAATTGCAGCGCTTGTCGGTAGATGAGTTCAAGCAGAGCAGCAAGATGCCGCTGGTGGTGGTGCTGGACGATGTCCGCAGCATGTATAACGTGGGTAGTGTGTTCCGCACTTCCGACGCTTACCGGGTGGAGTGCATCTATCTTTGCGGCATCACTGGCTGTCCGCCTCATGCCGAAATCCACAAGACCGCCCTCGGTGCTGAAGACAGTGTAGATTGGCTTTACTTTGAGTCGGCCGAGGATGCGGTGGAAGACTTGAAACGCCGAGGCTACAAGGTTTTTGCGGTGGAGCAGGCAGAGGGCAGCATCGGATTTCCTCTGCCCGATGACTTCATGTCCGACCTCCCTACCGGTTATGCGGTGGTGTTTGGCAATGAAGTGAAAGGTGTGAAGCAGGAGGTGATTGACCGCTGCGACGGCTGCATCGAGCTGCCTCAGTATGGCACAAAGCACTCACTGAATGTGGCCACGACCGCTGGCATCGTGATTTGGGAATACTCTAAGTTGCTACACGGCGAATTATAATTTAAAACGACGAATTAACGCGAATTATATATTTTTTTAGATAGCAAATATAATTTTTATAAAAGATAAAGCGATGAAGAAAGAGGAACTCACTCCTATGATGCGTCAG
>OMUD01000189.1 GCA_900314125.1 uncultured Prevotellaceae bacterium
TAATACCCCCTTCCTTTGCATCTCTTGCAAACATGGAGCAGGCGAGGGTGTTCCGCGTCGCAGTCGTCATAAGTCTTTGGGTAGCCCTCGCACCAAGGACACACTTTCTTCAGGTATTTGCTGTAAACCCATCCCTGGACGTTAGTGCCTTCACCAAGGTAGCTCACCAACATGAAGCCGTTCTGACGTCGGCCTTCATAAATCAGTACGAAGTTGCCGGTTTCGTGCTCGCATTCCTGATAGCCATCACCGATGCCATCGCCTTTCATCAACTGAACTTTTCCATTGTAGTCGGTCAGGACACTGTAATTTAAGCCTGGACCGGTCCTCACATTCACATTGTTGCCTGTGCAGGCCAGCGCATCACCTTTCTGCTGAGCCTGAATGCTCAACACACTGAAGAGCATCAGCATAATCATCATAGTCTTTTTCATAAAGCAGAATTTAATGTTAGTAGTTTTGAAATAACGTTGGAATCATTCCAGCAGCTTTCTCACGTAATCCACCGCGCCGTTCATGCCCGAGCTGTTGCGCGGACCATCCATGTAGCCATACGACCTGATGGATTTGCCGCTGTCGAACTTCACCTCGAATCTCCAGCTCGAACCGTCCAGCACCCCTGGATTCACATACTCTTCCTTGTAATTCTGAATCTTGCCATTGCGGAAAATCTCAAGCAAGTCATCTCCAATCTTGGAGTCAAACACCTTCTCTTTCTTTTCTGGAGTGCGGCGCTCGAATTTGCCACGGTCATCAAAGTAAGTCACTTTGTAGCGGCCGTCTGCCTCCCGTTCCACCGTCCATTCCGGACCGCCGGGACGCATGCTTCCCTTGTTGGAATAATGGAAGTAAGTGAGCTTGCCCTCAGGGAATGGAGTGTTCGGCTCAACCAACTCTAACTCATTGTCCATAAAGGAGATGACAATTCCAACTATCGGAAATTGCGATGATGTCATCTGAACACCGTTCAATAGGAAGACACCATGCTCATGCTTCGTCCCTAAATGGACTTCTGTGTTTTTAGGACCTTTCTTACAGAGATAGTCCTGGTAGTTGTCCTCCATCTTGTACATGTCACCCAGCGCACTTTCAAGGATGTGGACCCTATTGCGGGCCATCATCTTATAGTGCTTCTCGCCATTTTTCACATACTTCACTTCATAAAAATTAGCGACGTATTTCATCTCCACATCCGTTGTCTCCACATCGTCTTCGATGATGGTCAGACGAAGTTCTTTCAGCTCACCAGGAACATCCTCACCGGTGTAGGCTTTTTCTTTGCCATGAGTAATTTTCATTTTCTTTGTGGATTTATTCTGGGCGGCGCATGGCAGGCATATAAGAACCGAAGCCAGAATCATGGTTAATAAATGTTTTCTTTTCATAGGTTTGTAGTTTAAAGAAAAAAATCCAAATAATTTGGTGATAATCTCTGAATTTTACTAAATTTGTAAAATATAGGATGCGCCTCGGAATAAAAAAACAAACAAGTTTTCTTTTTTCTTCTCTCGGCTTTCACTATATTTGCAAAAATATGAAAAATAAACAAGCAGACCAACAATTTTTTGAAAAAAAAAATTAGGAACCTGGTTCTGATGCTTTTGGCAAAGATTTTTAGATTTTAAAAATCCATTGAGAATGAATATAATATTATGTTTAACCCATAACAAACCTTTTTTTGATATGAATAAGACGATATCTTTGGTTTTACTGCTCATGGCATCAATTTTTGTGATGTCGTGCAGTAAAGACGACGACAACGACAACAAGGTCGAACCTGAGGGAATTACTGTTGAACTTGCCGACGACAGCTATACAGAAGATGGCTATTTCGACGGCTCTCTCTACTACCGGATTATTTCTGAGTCGGCAAAGACGGCTGCTGTGGCTAAAGCCGATGTCAAAGCAAAGAATGTGACCATTCCTGCTATTATCGTTCTAAAGGGTAAGCAATACACGGTCACTGAGATTGATGAATATGCTTTCGCGGTGGGGCCAAAAGCTTCGAACGGACTGCCAACGGGCAACGTGGAAAGTGTCACTTTCCCAAATACCATAAAAAAGTCGGCATACAGAGCTTTCCTCCAATGCGACAAACTCAAAAAGACTGTAGCCAACGACTTGGAATCCTGGTGCAGGATTGAATTCGACAATGCAGGAAATCCACTCATCAACGGAAGCAGCTTCTTTCTGAAAGATGGACAGAAAATCACAAAACTCGAAATACCGCAAAGCATCAGCAAAATCCGCGACTATGCATTCAGTGGTGCGGCAGGAATCACAGAGGTCGTTTTGCACGACAACGTTAAGGAAATCGGATCGAATGCTTTCGCTTTGATGGATAACTTGAAAAAGGTGCAGTTCGGCGCAGGTCTCAAAACCATCGGGGATTATGCCTTCTTCGCATGTGATAATTTGGGGGATATCGTCATCCCCGACAATGTCACTTCAATCGAGGAAGATGCGTTCTCTGACTGTAAAAGCATCACGTCCTTCAAAATGGGAGAGGGGGTGAAGAAGATTGAGGAACGGACTTTCTTTGGATGCAGAAGCCTCAAAAATATCGAAATTGGAAAGAACGTCACGGAAATAGAAATGGAGGCTTTCCGCTCGTGCGACAATCTGGAAACCATCGAAATCCCAGACAAAGTAGCCACAGTAGGAAGTGGTGTCTTCACGGGTTGCAAAAAACTCAAAACGATCACGCTGCCGGATGCCATGCGAAACTTCGGACATGAGGTGTTCGCAGGATGCACTGCCCTGAAAACGGTCAATTCACATATCAAAAATCCGTCAAAGGTGAGCTTCTTCTCTTACGGTGAGCATTTCCCGAATATCAGCACCATCACCTTGAACGTGCCGGTTGGAACAAAAGATGCCTACGAGGCGCTTTCACCATGGAACGAGTTCAAGACCATAGTTGAGAAAGAAGGATTGTAGCATTGTCATGACGCAGCCTTCAATCTCGTAAAACGAAACTTTTAGAACACACCATATTTGAATTATGAAACAACCTTCTGCTGAACGTGTTTTGAGTATCTTCCA
>OMUD01000098.1 GCA_900314125.1 uncultured Prevotellaceae bacterium
AATGTGATAAGTTTAGTTAATAATTGAGTTAATAAAATGTTGATCAGTAAATAGTCCGTTTTATTTATATATCAACTACGGAACGTGGGATGATGTAGTGTTTTGTTAGCCGCAAGTTTCTTAGAATATGCAAATATAATGCTTTTTGAGTAGCAAAGCAAGTGTTTACCTTTTAAAAAAATATAAAAACACGAAAATGGCACTTGCACTTGTCCATCTTTGCCTTATTTGTGGTCATATCGTCATCACGGTGGATTCAAACGATTCTTTGCCACCACGGGCATGGCTCTTCACGCGGCTGCGGTAATTGTAAACCGTGGAAGGGGAATAGTTCAAGAACTGGGCGATGGATCCGGTGTCGCTCACACCAAGACGGATCAGGGCAAAAATGCGGAGCTCGGTCGTCAGCAACTCACCTCGTTTCGGAACCAACTCATGCCCCTCTTCCAGCAGGGCGTTGAAACGCTCCACAAAATGGGGGTGGATGTTCAGGAAGGCTTCGTCGAAATCTTTGTAGAACCGTTGCTGCTCGGCATCCATCAAGTCGGAGGAATCCAGGCGTTTCAGCAGAGTCTCATTCTGTTTGCTTTTCGCCAGTTTCAGTAAATCACGGCGGTATTTCTGGAGGGCTTCCAGATAACCACGGCATTTGTCAAGATATATTGCGATATATTCTTCTTTCACTTTGTCTGCTTTTGCCAGTTCCTCGTTGGATTGCTGAAGGTGGTCGTTGGCTTCGAGCAGATGGCTCCGGGCGCTGTTCAGCTTGTCGTTCTGGTGGTGGAGCAACAGCAACACGCTGGCAAGCACAAGAGAGAAGAGGATAAGCACCAGCATCATGATGCGCTCGGTGCGGTGCTGCGCAGACTCTTGGTCTTTGTAGGCTTTGTCGATGATGGGAAGAATGCTGCCGGTTTCGATGGCGCGCAGGCGGGCTTTACAGCTTGTGGCGTCTTCCAATGAACACAGCAGATAACGGTAGGCTTGCCCCACATCACCTTTCTCATAAAGCTCACGGGCCAGGGCTGGCAATGCCATGTATTCGCGGACACCGTTCTGTATGTCGCCAATGGCTGCCAACGCCAGATAATAGGTATAGCTGCGGTCGTCTCCTAACTGACGGTGGGCCTCCGACTTGTTGATGTAGATATAGCGTTTGTATTCCTCGCTCGTGTCTGCAAGGTCGGCGTCAAGCAACTCCAGGGCGGAAGAGGCTTTGCCTTCAACCAGCAGCTTGTCGGCCATCACGATGTGGAGGCTCACACTGTCTCTCTCGTTGGCGATGATGGAGTCGCGGTATGCATCGGTCTGGAGCGAATATGCTTTCTCTTCGGTTGTACCTCTTACGTAGGAGGCGAACCAGCCGTAAATCGTGCGCAGGATATGGAAGTACTTCAGCCGGAGGTCTGGAGGTAGTTGTGTCGAATCTATATCATTGAGCATGTTGATCGAGATGCTGTACATTCCCATCACGCCATACACTTCCGCACGGCACATCTTGATGCGGCTCTCGCCTGTGGTATTGCCTTGGATGTCAGGGGATTCCGACAACTCATTCAGGTAATACAGGGCTGAGTCGGTCTGGACGCGGCGGTAGATATCATAAAGTTGCCAGTAGATGTCGGTCTTTTCCTGGCCTTTGCTGTGAAGGGCGGCCAATTTCATACTGTCGCAATGCATTTGAAGCACTTCGCTGTAATGCGACTTTTGGTCAATAGCCTCATCAAGCCGTTTTAAGGTCTCTTCCAACTTTTCTTCCGTAATCACGGACTGGGGAAGTGAATATGCATTCATCATCCAGAAAAATAACATGATGAATAGGACAGGGCGGATCAGTATCCTGATGATGGATTTGGTTTTCACTATTTGTTTTTTACTCATGGCCGGTCAGTCTTTGAAATCTGTAGTCAGTTGGTGCTTTTTCATGGCCAAAATTACATCGAATTATCGGATTATCCAAATTTTTTCCGAAATATGTTTATATTCGAGTTTATATTTTTTATGCATTTAAAAATATTTAAATTGCAAAGAATCAGTCTTATAGATTTCTTTATGCTTTATATTTTTTGTCTAATCTGTTTTTTGAATGAATATTTCTTGTATTTTTGCATTGTGATTGTTTCTATTTTATCGCAAGCTATAAGCTAACTGACGATTAAAATTTAACGCTATTGAATCTTGATATGAAAACATCTTGCAAACTCTTGATCGCATTCGCATCTCTTTTCGTTTTCGGATCAATGTCGGCTGCCGAAAAGCAAAAAGTGGATTTTGTGCATCCGCTCCATTGGTTCTCTGGCATGAAGGAGACGAAATTCCAGGTGCTGATCCATGGCGACAACATTGCAGCCATGAACCCAGAAGTCATTGGCACCCAATCTATCGTTATTGATAAGGTGGTGAAGGTGGAGAATCCCAACTATCTCATCCTATATCTGGATACCAAAGGGGCTGAACCGCAGACTTTCAACATCCGACTGACAGAGGGGAAGAAGAAGTTGGACATACCTTATCAGTTAAAACCGAAAGCCGACTATAACAAACCTTCGTTCTCGAGTGCAGACGTACTTTATCTGCTTATGCCCGACCGTTTTGCCAATGGCAATCCGGATAATGACCAGATCAAAGGCATGAGGGAGACCTTGCTCGATCCCAACGAGCCGATGGCGCGACATGGAGGCGACCTCAGGGGAATGACAGATAAACTCGACTACCTACAGCAACTCGGTGTCACCGCTGTATGGCCAACGCCACTTCAGGAGAACGACATGGAGACTGAGTCCTATCATGGATATGCCATCACCGACTACTATCACATCGACCCGCGGTTCGGTTCCAACGAAGATTATAAACACTATGTTGAGGAAGCGCACAAACGCGGAATCAAAGTTGTTATGGACTTGGTTTTCAATCACTGCGGAAGTCTTAATCAACTGTTTGTTGACCTGCCGCAGGACGACTGGTTCAACTTCAAATCCAAGTATGTTCAGAGCAGTTACCGCACTGGGGCTGTGCGAGATGTCAATGCAGCTGAGTTCGACAAAAAACGCACCACCGACGGATGGTTCGTCAAGACTATGCCCGACTGGAACCAACGCAATCCCCTGGTGAGAGACTATCTCATCCAGACCAGCATCTGGTGGATTGAATATGCAGGAATCGACGGAATCAGACAGGACACCTATCCTTATAACGACTTCGATGCCATGGTGCGCTGGTGTGAGCGAATCGAACAGGAATATCCGGGATTCAACATTGTGGGGGAGGCATGGATCAACAACAATGTGGGCGTCTCTTTCTGGCAGAAGGACAGCAAACTGGCTGCACCGATGAATTCGAAACTGCCAACTGTCATGGACTTCCCGCTCATGAGCCTGCTCAACTACGTGTGTGACCAAACCACAGATGAATGGGACAACGGATTTGCCAAACTCTATGAATATCTGTCACAGGACGGGGTTTATGCCGATACGAGCCACCTGCTCACTTTCCTCGACAACCACGACACCGACCGTTTCCAGAAGAATGAGGTAATGGCAAAGGACACCACGCGCTACAAGCAGGCACTCACCCTCCTCCTCACACTCAGGGGAATCCCACAGCTCTATTATGGTGATGAAATCGGGATGGCGGCCAATAAGTCAAAAGGCGACGGAGCACTCAGACAGAATTTCCCAGGTGGATGGAATGGCGACAAGAACAACGCTTTCACCAGTCAGGGAAGGTCTCAGCTCCAGAATTGGTATTTCGACCTCACCAGCAATATCCTCAACTGGAGAAAGCAGGCGACGGCGGTGCACAACGGCAAACTCACCCATTTCCACGTCAGAAACGGAATCTATGTCTATGCAAGGCATGACAGCAAACAAACCGTCACCGTCATGCTTAACGGTACCAACGAAGAGAAAACCCTGAAGCTGGAGCCGTATGCTGAAGTCCTGCCAAGCAAGAAGGCGGTGGATGTGCTCACACACACTGAGGTCACACTCAACGATTCCATCGTTTTGCAACCTAAGGAGGTGCTTTTACTCGATTTTGACTAAAAAAATAGCCTCTTACTTGAAATTTTACCTTTTTTTTATGGTTTAATAAATTTAAAATGTATATTTGCATCGTGCATCTTAGATGATTTCTATGAAAAAGACTTGTTTACTAACCATTGTCATCTCTGTGCTCTCCTTCATAGCTCATGCGCAGACCCTGAAGTCGCCCGACGGACGGTTCCAACTCAATGTCTCTGTAGATCAACAGGGAAGGCCCGTTTATGAACTATCCTTCGATGGAAAACCGGTCATTCTCCGAAGCGGACTTGGACTGGAACTGAAAAAAGAAGTGGAAGGAAAGCAGGAGACGTTCGACAACACCAAGCATACAGACGCGTCAACTATTGATGAGAAAGCGGACCTCATGTATGGATTTCAAATCAAGAGCACCAAAACTGACACTTTCGATGAGACCTGGAAGACAGTGTGGGGTGAGGAGGATGAAATCCGAAACCACTACAACGAGTTGCTCGTATCATTCTATCAGCCGAAGAACGACAGGACCATGGACATCCGCTTCCGACTCTTCAACGATGGATTGGCATTCAGATATGAGTTCCCTGACCAGAAAAACCTCACTTACTTCATCATAAAGGAAGAACACACTCAGTTTGCCCTGACTGGAGATCATACGGCTTGGTGGATCCCAGGAGATTTCGACACGCAGGAATATTCATACACCATGTCCAAACTCTCCCAAATCAGGGGGAAGATGAAAGATGCCATCACGCCGAACTCATCGCAGACACCGGCGGGACCGACTTGCGTGCAGACGGCGCTCATGATGAAGTCCGACGATGGGCTCTACATCAACATCCATGAGGCGGCGTGTGTGGACTACGCTACCATGCACCTCAATTACAACGAAGGTACACGCACTTTTGAATCTCTGCTCACACCTGACGCCATCGGCGACAAAGGATATATTCAGACACCTTTCAACTCGCCGTGGAGGACGGTCATCGTAGGACATGCCGGGACTGACATCCTAGCATCGCGAATGACGCTCAATCTCAACGAGCCATGCAAGATTGAAGACACTTCCTGGATTAAGCCTGTGAAATATATCGGGGTGTGGTGGGACATGATTACCAACCGCTCCCATTGGGCTTACACCGACGCGCTCACTTCAGTGAAGCTGGGACAGACCGACTACACCAAGACAAAACCATCAGGTCGCCATGCAGCCAACACCGCCAACGTGAAGCACTATATCGATTTCGCCGCACAGCATGGATTCGATGCCGTCCTCGTGGAGGGATGGAACCAAGGATGGGAAGATTGGTTCGGACACGAGAAGGACTTTGTGTTCGACTTCGTCTCTCCTTATCCTGACTTCGATGTAGCTGCCATCCGCGATTATGCCAAGGCAAAAGGGGTGAAGATGATCATGCATCATGAAACGTCATCTTCAGTACGCAATTATGAGCGCCATCTCGACCAGGCATACCAGTTCATGGTCGATAATGGATACCCGGCCGTCAAGAGCGGATATGTGGGAAACATCGTGCCGCACGGAGAACACCACTACAGCCAGTGGATTAACAACCACTACCTCTATTGCGTGAAAAAAGCGGCCGACTACCATATCATGGTCAATGCGCATGAGGCGGTAAGGCCTACAGGACTGTGTCGAACTTACCCGAACCTCATCGGAAACGAGAGTGCACGGGGAACGGAATACGAGGCCTTCGGAGGAAACACCGTGGACCATACCACCATCCTCCCTTTCACCCGACTCATCGGAGGACCGATGGACTACACACCGGGAATCTTTGAGATGGACATCTCCAAGATGAGTCCCGACAACTCTTCAAAGGCAAGAACCACCTTGGCCCGACAGCTGGCACTCTACGTCACACTCTACAGCCCGCTCCAGATGGCGGCGGATGTGCCGGAGAACTATGAGCGGTTCATGGATGCCTTCCAATTTATTAAAGATGTGCCGGTGGATTGGAAACGGACGGTCTATCTTGAGGCGGAGCCGGGCGACTACGTCACTATTGCCCGAAAAGACAAGAATTCCGAAAACTGGTTTGTGGGATCCACTGTGGATGAGAACGGACACACCACGCAACTGACCTTCGATTTTCTTGATAAAGACGCCTCATACGAGGCTACCATCTATCAGGATGCCGAAAATGCGCATTGGCAGGACAATCCACAAGCCTATAAAATCTATAAGAAAAAGGTGGATTCAAAAACCAAGCTGAAAATCAAGTCGGCTCCAGGAGGAGGGTTCGCCATCAAACTGACAAAAATCTGACAACAGTGCACTGAAGGCCAGGATTAGCGACTGGCAACAAGGGGATCCCCTTGTTATATGTGCGGCATGCCGCACATATATGATGCAACTAATTCTGTAAGACTTGCAGATGATAGATTGATTAAAATAAAAAAACTATTCTTCGGATTTTGAGACAACAAATTATAATTACTAACTGATTTTTAAACCTTAAGTACAAAAACATGAACGAAAAGCATTACTTTAGGTTTCTACTGACGCTGTTGGTGGGAATCTTCGTTTCAGTGGACGTGCTCGCCCAAGACATCACGGTCAAGGGTAACGTCAAGGACACTTATGGTGAGCCAATCATTCTCGGTGCGGTACAGGTGAAGGGAACTTCCAAGGGATGTACCACCGATTATGATGGTAATTTCACCCTCAACGTGCCGCGTGGGGCAACGCTTGTTTTCTCCTATGTGGGCTTTCGCACACAGGAGTTACCTGCTCAGCCAACTATGACTGTAGTCCTCGAAGAGGATACAAAGATGCTCGAGGAGGCTGTGGTCATCGGTTATGCCACAGTGAAGAAGAACGACCTCACTGGTTCGGTCATCGCCATCAGACCGGATGAGATGAACCATGGCCTGCAGACCAATCCGCAAGACATGATTCAAGGTAAAATCGCCGGTGTGAGCGTCATTCCTGGTGACGGTACACCTGGTGGAAGCGCCACTATCCGCATCCGTGGTGGTTCATCACTCAATGCATCCAACGACCCACTCATCGTGATCGATGGACTCGCACTCGACGGATATGGTGCTAATGAGGGCTCTGGAAACGCACTTTCCATGATCAACCCTGCAGACATCGAGAGCTTCACCGTGCTCAAGGACGCTTCTGCAACCGCCATCTATGGTAGCAGGGCTTCAAACGGTGTGATCATCATCACCACGAAGAAAGGTCTGGCCAACTCAAAACCGAGAATTTCCTACAACGGAAATGTCAGCTTCTCTTTCAACACGAAGAAGCTGGATGTGCTCAGTTCGGCCGACTACAGGAAATTCACTCAGAAAATCTTTGGATATGAGGGAAATGACGAGGGATGGCAGTCATCGAGTCAATATGCCAACCTCGGCTACTATGATGCCGATGGCAACCACCTGTTCGCCAATACCGACTGGCAGGATGAAATCTATCGCACGGGTGTCAACACCGACCATAACATCACCGTGTCGGGAGGTATCAAGAATATGCCGTATCGTGTTTCATTTGGCTACACTCATCAGGACGGTACGCTCAAGTCATCCAACTTCAACCGCTACACGGCAAGTGTGAACCTCTCTCCAACTTTGTTTGACGATCACCTCAAGGTGAACTTCAATGCGAAACTCATGTTCTCCAGGAACTCATTCGCCAACACAAGCGCTGTGGGAAAAGCGCTATATGCCGACCCTACGAAGCCGATTTATGACCCAACTGACGCATCGGCAGAATACGGAGGTTTCTGGCAGTGGCCTACGACAGCCGACTTCGGAGATGCCACATGGACACACTCTTATTCCGGACTCAATGCCGACAACCCTGTGGCTGCACTCCGCAACCAACGCAATATCGGTAAGAGCCGAGACATCCTCGGAAACATCGAGCTGGACTATAAAATCCATGGTTTTGAGGACCTTCATATCCATCTCAACGGAGGTATGGACTACGGACATGGACATTCCGACAAGACGGTCAAGCCTTACGACTACTCAAACAACATCTATTATGGAAGCTGTGGATGGAATGAGAAGGACAAGTATAACCTCTCACTCTCACTCTATGCGCAGTACCTCAAGGAAATCAACGAGATCCACAACATCGACGTCATGGCAGGTTATGAGTGGCAGCATTTCCACATCAAGACCGACTGGGATTACCCACAGTATTATCCGTCAACTCACCTGACGCATCCGGGAGAGCTGGTCAATCCTGACTATTACGAAACCAAAAACTCACTCTACAAATCAGAGAACTACCTCGTCAGCTGGTTCGGACGTGTGAACTACGGGCTGCTCAACAGATACCTCTTCACCTTCACGCTCCGTAACGACGGTTCGTCACGATTCTCCAAAGACAACAGATGGGGACTCTTCCCTTCGGCTGCTTTCGCTTGGAAAATCAATGAGGAGGCATTCCTCAAGGACAACGACATCGTTTCTGACGCTAAACTCCGACTGGGATGGGGTATCACCGGACAGCAGGAAGGTATCGGTGATTACATGTATATCCCGAACTTCACTGTCAACAACGCAGGTGCATACTATCCTGTTGTGGGAACGGGTGTTACTTACCGTCCGGAAGGCTACAACCCTGAGCTCACTTGGGAAAAGACCACAACCACAAATATCGGTATCGACCTCGGTTTCGTCAACAACCGCTTCGTGGCAAGCTTCGACTATTATTACAGAAAGACAAAGGACTTGCTCAACACAGTGGCTGTGGCGGCTGGTACCAACTTCTCCACCCGTATCATGAGCAACATTGGCTCGCTCCACAACACCGGTTTTGAGGCACAGCTCACCTACCGTGTCATCCAGACTAAAGACTGGAGATGGGAACTTGGCTACAACCTCACCTGGAACAAGAACGAAATCGACCATCTTGTCTCTACAGATGGAAAACCTATAGGAAACGCATTCGCAACTGTCGGTGGTGGTGGAGCTGGTGCTGTCAAAGCCTTTGCTGAGGGACACCCGGCAAGCGCTTTCTGGGTTTACCAGCAGGTTTATGACCAGAACGGACAGCCTATCGAGGGAGAGTTCGTTGACCGCGATGGCAACGGAGTGCTCAATGAGAACGACAAATATTTCTACAAGAAAGCTGATCCGGATGTCACCATGGGTATCTCATCCAAACTCATCTATAAGAAATGGGACTTCAGCTTCTCACTCCGCGCAAGCCTCAACAACTACATGTACAACTCCATCGAGGCCAATGACCGAGCCAACGTGTCGCCGTCATACGTCTATAGCAACAACACATGGCACAACGTTCTCAAATACCAGCTCGACAAGAACTGGCAATACATGAGCAACATCGACTCGCAGTCTGACTACTTCATTCAGAATGCCTCTTTCCTCAAGTGCGACAACATCACTCTCGGATATTCTTTCGACAAAATCGGTAAGTGGAATATCAACGGAAGAGCTTATGCTACGGCACAGAACGTGTTCACCATCACCAACTATAAAGGCATCGACCCTGAAATCAGCGGTGGATACGACGGAGCCATTTATCCGCGTCCGTTCACGGCCATTCTCGGACTCAGCCTTAATTTCTGATGAGCTACGTGCGATAAATGTTTAATTTTAAATTCAGAATCATTATGAAATTCAATATTAAAAAATCTTTATTGGCGCTCTCAGCAGGGGTGGTGGCGTTTGGAGGGGCTCTCGTCTCTTGTACTGGCGACCTCGATGTCGATCCAATCAACCCGCAGACCACTCAGAAACTGGACAAGGATGCGCTGTTTAATAAAATCTATGCGTCTTTCGCTCTCACCGGGCAGACCGGTGGGTCGGGGTCTGCCGATATTCCTTCCGAAATCTTCGCAAATGAGGGTATGTCGGGATTCTACCGCATGGCTTGGTCGCTCAATGAATTCACTTCTGATGAGGCTGGATGGGTGTGGTCCGACCCGGGTGTGCCGGAACTCCTCCACCACGGATTCTCTTCGAGCAACCAGTACTCATACGCCATGTACTACAGGCTCTATTTCACCATCACACTCTGCAACTCTTATCTCGCCAATGCCGACGACCCTGTCAAGACGGCGGAGGTGAGACTCATCAGAGCGCTCAACTATATGTATGTGCTTGATCTCTTTGGAGCTGGTCCGATGTCAACGGCAATATCTGCCGACCTTGCACCATACTACGACAGAACACAGCTCTTCCAGTTCTGTGAGTCGGAGCTCCTGGCTGCAATGAACGACCTTATGGATGAGGGACAGAACACCTACGGACGTGTAGATAAGGCGGCTGCCAACCTCCTGCTTGCAAGGCTCTACCTCAACGCGCAAGTCTATACAGGCGAACCAAGATGGCAGGATGCCATGACCTACGCAGAGAAGGTCATCAACAGCTCTTACTATCATCTTAACAATCAGAAGACCGCGCAATACTCTGCCTATCAGATGCTCTTCCTTGCCGACAACAACGAGAATGGAGCCCAGTACGAGATGGTGTTCCCAGTACTGCTCGATGGCATTCAGACACAGAGCTATGATGCTTCAAACTTCCTCGTTTTCTCCAACTACGGAGAGAAGGAAAGCAATGCCGCTCCGTCGGGTACCAACAACAGCTGGGGTAAGTGCGCACGCGTGAAAGGTAAGCTCGTGGAGAAGTTCTTCGGAAACGAGGAGGCACCTCAGACGGAAGACCTCGCTGTCATGACCAGAGCTGCCAATGACGACAGGGCACTCTTCTACAGCATGGGTTACACTCAGTATATCACGACTGAGGCTGCGGATGAGGGTTTCACTTGCTTGAAATTCCGTAATGTAAGGTCGGATGGAAAAGCGGCAAGCGCCATCAACTTTGTTGACACCGACCTTCCGCTTCTCCGTGTGGCGGAGGCTTACCTCACCTATGCTGAGGCTTCTATCAGACTCAACGGACAGAATGCCACGGCTACCAAGTACATCAACGAACTGCGCAAACGTGCCAATGCAGAGCAAATTCCTTCTTGCACTATAGAAGACGTGTTCGATGAGTGGTCAAGGGAATTCTGGTTCGAAGGTAGAAGAAGAATGGACCTCGTGCGCTATGGACGTTTCGGAGGACAGTCGGACTATAGATGGGAGTTCATGAACAACGTGCCGGATGGCGGAGCCTTCTCTTCCAACTATAATGTCTATGGACTTCCGTCAACCGACCTCGACACGAACACCAACCTCAAGCAGAACCCGGGTTATTGATCTGGGATAATCATCACATTCACATTATTTTGTTTAAGCATTTATAAACAGCAAGATTATGAATATTAAAAATATTTTATATGCCACGATGATCGGGGCTGCATGCGCCGGATTCACTGCCTGTGATGATGACAACGGCTCTAACCCCACATTGACGGTGCCGGAATCTTTCCTCCTCAACACACCGGTTCTTTCCGAGAACCCGATTGACCTCGAGGAGACATCAGATTCAATCGCGCTCTATTGGAGCCAACCAAACTATGGTGGATTCCCAGCAGTGACTACTTATAACGTGCAGTATGCACTCAGTGATAATTTCGATGAGCTGATTCAACGTCAGGAAGAGAACGAAGAATTTGTGGGCGTCATTCAGATGGATGAGCCGCTCAATGTGTGCAACACGGCATTCGCACCAAGTGATTTCAACCGAAACCTCATCAAGCTGGCTGGAGTTTCATCGGTCGATGAGCTGCCGGAAGAGATGGATGTGTTCTTCAGAATTGTGGCGAAGACCTATTCAACCGAACCTATCTACTCCAACATCGTGAAAATCAAGGTACAGCCATTCTTCCAGGCTTTGCAGGCTGCCGACCCTGTGCTCTGGTACCTCACTGGTAATGCCATCGGAGATGGTTCTTGGAATTCTGACCATCAGTTCGGATGCGTGCCGATGTATTTCTCTCCAAATGAGACGTATAATGAGCTGGATGGAACTGGAAACATCGTTTGGGCTGGTTACCTCGTTCCTGACGGATTCAAGTTCCGTGGTTCTACCACCGACAGCTGGGCTACACAAATCGGACAGGGTGATGCCTTCGGGGAATACAAACTCAACGATGGAGGTTCTGCCAATATCTCTGTGCCGGAAGCAGGTGTTTATTTCGTCAAACTCAACACACAGACCCATGTGCCGGAAATCACACTCTACGAAGGAAGATGGCAAACATTCCAAAGCATTTCTGTTTCTGGAACATTCAACGAATGGGCAGACACAGAGATGGAGCCGGTGAACACTGCTGCTGCTGAAAACCACGACTGGTACCTCAACATCGACCTCAAAGCGGGAGATGAAATCAAATTCAAGCAAACCGGAACATGGGACTTCAACTGGGGATGGGGTAATCTCATCAATCTCTCGGCAGGATATTATGGAATCGGTGCACAGAATGGCGGAAACTTCTATATCTCTGAAGATGGAAACTACGACATCTACTTCAACGATCTTCTTGGTATGTTCAGATTTGTTAGATTATAAAAACCATGACTGAAGGATGGAATGGAAGGGGGCAAATCCCATGTGGATGCAGAAACTTCCATTCCAATCCTAAGTCAACAAATTATTTTGACATTATGTTAAGGAAATTATTATATTGCGGTGCCATCGTTGCGCTTCTGGCCTCTTGTAATGAGGACTTCGACGATTGGGCACAACCTCAGACCAATGAACAGCAGGAGGCCATGAACATCGTTGCCACTGCGCTCAACGAAAATCTGACCGTCAATCTCGCTGAAGCCGAGGAGGAATACATCAAAATCACGGACATCGATATCGATGCGCCGGAAGGATTCACGCTCGACAAGCTCGTGGCTTATGTGCTCTTCGAGGCGGAAGAGGAAGGAGCTCAAGGAGAGATGGTTCCTATAGAAATTACATCTACAGGAACAGTGGCAAAAGAGCAGCTGCAGAGCATCATCACCAATCATTACGGAAAACGTCCGGATGAGAGGGAGGCCAAGATGGTCATCTATGCCAAGATGAAAGCACCGGCTGGTACAACTACCGTGAACTCCAACCAGGTGGTGGTCAATCTGAAGGTCACTCCAGAGGCTCCGGTCATCGACTCGGCTTACTACCTCGTGGGCGACATGCTCTCATGGGGGGCTGACAACATGCTCCAGTTCAACCACAGCGATGCGGATGTCTATGAAGATCCTGTGTTCACAGTGATTGTCACAACCACTGCTGAGAACCAGTACTGGAAAATCATTCCGCAGTCGAATGTAGATGGAGATTTCTGGAGTAACCCAGGAGTGGTCGGACCGGCAATCGACGGTGATGCCAGCACAGAGGGCACACTCGTCAATCAAGACGCTCAGGCTGGAAAAATCGAACAGCCGGGCAAATACCGCATCACCATCAACATGATGGACTATACCTACAAAATTGAGCAAATCCTGTTTGAGGACTTCGTTTACTTCATTGGAGCTACCGACGGATGGAAGGCTTCGGAGCAAAGACTGAAACTTCAGAACGAGGAAGGACTTTACACGGGATATGTGTATTGCGCTGACCCTAATGGATGGGGCAACTGCTTCAAGTTCCAGCGTGTGCCAGGGTCTTGGGACAATGAAATCAACAGTGGTACTTTCACCATAATTGATGGCGATTTCGGATATCATGACGGTGACTCCAACATCCAGGCCAATGCGGGAGAGGGTGTGTACTATGTGCAGCTCGACCTCGGTAGCCTCACTCTCAGTGCTACGAAAGTCAATCTCATGGGTATCATCGGTGATTTTAACTCTTGGGGTGGAGATGTCGAAATGACATGGAATCCAAGTGAGTATTGCTTTGAGGCTTCAAGACTCAGCATCGCTGAATGTGGATGGAAATTCCGCGTGAACGGCGGATGGGGCATCAACCTTGGAGGTGACGTCACTGACCTCGTGCATGATGGTGGAAATATTTTCTCAAGTGCGGAAATCGTCAGACTTTATCCAACTCGAAGGGATAACGACAATATTTATGCCCAAGTTTCTTATTGATAAGTAATTGAATAAATGAAAGGGGAGGCGGCATTCGGCCTGCCTCCCCTTTTACTCCTTAACTCTTAACTGAAGAGTGATTATGAAAAAGACTTTTTTTATCTTCCTGCTCATCTTGCAGTCCACATGCTTCATCTCTTGTTCCAAAGCGCAAGGATGGCCTGAACAATACGGAGGCGTGGTTCTCCAGGGATTCTACTGGGACAGCTTCTCTGCTTCGAAGTGGACTAAACTCAAGAGTCAGGCCGACGAACTCGCTGAATATTTCAACCTCGTTTGGATTCCTCAGTCGGGATACTGCGGAGATGGCAATTCCATGGGGTATATGCCACTCTACTACTTCAATCAAAACAGCTCATTCGGTACGGAGAATGAGTTGAGGAGTATGATTGCCACCTTCAAGGAAAAAGGTCTGGGTACCATTGCCGATGTGGTTGTCAACCATAGGGCTAACGTCTCGAACTGGGTTGATTTTCCGAAAGAAACCTATAAGGGTGAGACCTATCAGATGGTATCTACAGACATCTGCAAGGACGACGACGGAGGAGCGTGCCTCAAGTGGGCTACAGCCAATGGCTACCAACTCTCTGCCAATAATGACTCTGGCGAAGGATGGAGTGGGGGACGCGACATCGACCATAAGTCCGAAAACGTCAATACGTGCGTGAAGGCTTATCTCGATTTTCTGCTCAACGACCTCGGATATGCAGGATTCAGATATGATATGGTTAAAGGTTACAGCAGTTCGTTCACGGCAGATTACAACAATACGGCAAAACCGCAGTTCTCCGTGGGTGAGTGCTGGGATGGAACCACCACCATCAAAAACTGGATCAACGGAACGAAAGTGGATGGGAAACCTACTTCCGCGGCATTTGACTTCCAGTTCAGATACCGCGTCAGGGATGCTGTCAATGCCAAGAATTGGACAAAACTCACAGCCAGCTCTGAACAGGCTGCGGGAAAACCGCTCGTGTTCGACCAAAATTTCAAAAGATATGCCGTCACGTTCGTAGAAAACCACGACACTGAACGCAGAAACGGAAGCGAACAGGATCCGCTCAAAGCCGACACACTTGCCGCCAACGCGTTCATGATGGCTATGCCGGGCACTCCGTGTGTTTTCTTCAAGCATTGGATTGCAGCGAAAGGGGATATCAAGCGGATGATTGCGGCCAGAAAACTCGTGGGAATCCACAATCAGAGTGAATATGAACAAAAAGCCAGCAATACCCAATATTATGCCGTTCAAACCACGGGAACCCAAGGACAGCTCATCTGTGTGGTGGGAAGCAACCCGAAAGGATTCGCAAAACCTGACGGATTCACGCAAATCATCGAACGCAATGACTTCATATATTATGTGTCCGACAACCTTGCCTCGCAATGGACTGAGATTGAAAACCGAATAGCTGAAGAGCAGAAAGCTCAGGAAGAGGTGTTCACTCCACACACTGCCACCATCTATGTGAGGGATGAATTGGGATGGACCAGGATGAATTACTATATCTGGGACAGCAACAACAATTCTCAACTCAATGGTGGATGGCCGGGAAAACAAATCACCGACAAGAAGACGGTCAATGGATATGAATGGTATTATCAGACGTTCAACATTGACGAGGCCGGATATTATGTCAATGTCGTTTTCTCAACCAATTCCGGAAGTCCACAGACAGTGGATGTCACTGAAATCAAGGACGATAAGTTCTATGTCATCAAGAGGGATATGAATGGAAGCAAGTACCTCGTGGAGGAAGACACCGAAACCTCGGCGATCAGCATGGTGGAGGACGACGGATTCAACATGGACAACGCTGCCTATTATTCTCTTGACGGAAGGAAGGTGAACCGGCCTGTCAAGGGCATATACATCATCCGTTCCGGCAATAAAGCAAAAACAATTCTCATCAAGTAACTACCACACATCATGCCTACTATCCCTAACCAGTCTTTCTGGAAACTATTCAATCTCAGTTTTGGATTCTTCGGCGTGCAAATCGCTTACGCGCTCCAGAGTGCCAACATCAGCCGTATTTTCGCCACGCTCGGAGCCGACCCGCATAGTCTCAGCTACTTCTGGATTCTGCCACCGCTCATGGGCATCGTGGTGCAGCCAATCATCGGTTCACTCAGCGACAGAACCTGGAACCGATTCGGACGCCGCGTGCCTTATCTCTTTGTCGGAGCATTGGTGGCGGTGCTGGTCATGTGTCTGCTCCCGAATGCAGGATCCTTCGGCATGGCGGTATCCACTGCCATGATTTTCGGAGTCATCTCCCTCATGCTTCTCGACACCAGCATCAACATGGCCATGCAGCCATTCAAGATGCTCGTGGGCGACAACGTGAATGAGGAGCAGAAAGGATTGGCGTACAGCATTCAGAGTTTTCTCTGCAATGCCGGAAGTCTTGCGGGGTATGTCTTCCCGTTCCTCTTCGCGGCCATCGGAATCAGCAATGTGGCACCTGCCGGGGTCATTCCCGATTCGGTCATCTATTCCTTCTATGTGGGAGCCGCAATCCTCATTCTTTGTGTTATCTACACAACACTGAAGGTTCGCGAATACCCTCCACAGGAATATGAGCTGTATCATCCGACCTCTCGTGATGGAGAAGAGAAGAAGGAAAGCGGAAATATGTTCGTTCTGCTCAAAAATGCTCCATCGCAGTTTTGGACTGTCGGACTTGTTCAGTTCTTCTGCTGGGCGGCGTTTATGTATATGTGGACCTACACCAACGGAACTGTGGCGCATCAGGCTTTCGATGCTCCGACCTTGGAGAAGGTGGTGGATGGAGTGACGGCTGTGGTGCTCAACACGGAGTCGCAGCAGTATCAGGATGCAGGCGACTGGGTCGGAATCCTTTTTGCCGTTCAGGCGGTGGGTTCTGTCATTTGGGCGGTCGTCATTCCGTTCTTCAAGAACAGGAAGTTTATTTATGCACTCAGTCTCGTGTTGGGAGGTGTGGGATTTATTTCCATCAACTTCATGCATGACAAGTATTTGCTCTTCATCAGCTATCTCCTCATTGGATGTGCATGGGCTGCCATGCTCGCACTTCCGTTCACGATTCTCACCAACGCACTCAAGGGCGGACATATCGGAACCTACCTCGGACTTTTCAACGGAACAATCTGCATACCCCAGATTGTCGCAGCTTCGCTTGGAGGTACCATCCTCTCTCTTTTCACCACGCAGGGACAGTTGCCGCCTGAAGTCAATATGCTCGTGCTCGCAGGTGTTCTTCTCTTCTGTGGTGCTGCGGCAGTATTCGTCATCAAGGAAAAATAAACTACCGATGACAATGATGAAAATCGTGTAATTATAAATAAGCATACACAAAAAGAAAGAGCGTGCAGGTTATCCTGTACGCTCTTTTGTTTATGATATTGGTGATAGTGAGATTAGAATTCTGCCGTTTTCGGAGTTCTTGGGAATGGAATCACGTCACGGATGTTCTGCATGCCTGTCACGAACAAGATCAGTCGCTCAAAGCCCAGACCGAATCCAGCATGTGGGCAGCTGCCGAACTTACGGGTGTCCAGATACCACCACATATCTTTCATTGGGATGTTGCGCACCTCAATCTCATGCATCAGTTTGTCGTAGTTCTCCTCACGCACTGAACCACCGATAATCTCACCAATCTGAGGGAAAAGCACATCGGTGCCTTGCATCGTCTTGCCGTCCTCGTTCGTCTTCATGTAGAACGCTTTGATCTCACGAGGATAGTCTGTCATGATTACCGGTTTCTTGAAATGCTCTTCCACCAGATAACGCTCATGCTCGCTGGCAAGGTCACCACCCCAGGAAATTGGGAACTCAAACTTCTTTCCGCCTGCGATGGCATCTTCCAAAATCTTGATTCCTTCAGTGTAGGTCAAGCGCACAAAATCTGTGCTCACCACGGATTGAAGACGCTCAATCAACGTCTTGTCAATCATCTTGTTAAGGAATGCAAGGTCGTCCTGGCAGTTGTCGAGGGCCCACTGAACACAGTATTTGATGAACTCTTCCTCAAGGTCCATCAGCTCGTCCTTGTCAATAAACGCAACCTCTGGCTCAATCATCCAAAACTCTGCCAAGTGGCGTGGAGTGTTGGAGTTTTCTGCGCGGAAAGTTGGACCGAAGGTGTAAATCTGACCCAGGGCAGTGGCACCGAGCTCACCCTCAAGCTGGCCAGAGACGGTCAGAGAGGTCATCTTGCCGAAGAAGTCGTCGTCATAGATGATGGAGCCGTTTTCGTCTTTCTTCAAATCGTAGAGGTTCTTCGTCGTCACCTGGAACATCTCACCGGCACCTTCGCAGTCGGAAGCGGTGATGATTGGGGTGTTGAAATAGAAGAAACCACGGTCGTGGAAAAATTTGTGAATGGCGATGGCCATGTTGTGGCGGATACGCATCACGGCACCGAAGGTGTTGGTACGCAGACGCATGTGGGCATGCTGACGCATATATTCAAAGCTCTGGCCTTTCTTCTGCATCGGATAGTCGGATGGGCAAGCACCGAGCAATTCAATTTCCTTGGCTTGAATCTCAACGTTCTGACCGGAACCGATACTCTGAACGAGCTCACCGTTCACACTCAGACATGCGCCTGTGGTGATCTGCTTCAGCATCTCTTCGTCAAACTTGGTCACGTCAGCCACAATCTGAACGTTGTTGATGGTTGAACCGTCATTTAATGCAATGAAATTCACGGCCTTGCTGCCACGCTTTGTTCTTACCCAACCTTTTACATTCACTGTTGCGCCATAATCCTCACGGCGCAACACATCTATAATCTTTGTTCGTTTAATTGATTCCATTTTATCTGATAAATATGAATATCAAATCCCTATTTTTTCTTTTAATTCCT
>OMUD01000042.1 GCA_900314125.1 uncultured Prevotellaceae bacterium
CAGATGGCACATGCATTGGGGGGTTGATGATCCAAGCTGTGGAAAACTATAGTTACTACATATCGGATTAGCAAAAGCAATAAATACAATCAGGTGGTCTGTCAGAATTGACAGACCACCTGATTGTATTTGGGTTGCACGCATTTTATTGCATTATGGTTCCAGTTCAAATGATCCGAGCGTTTGTAGCGGTTTTTTAGGAATTTTGGTCCAACGTTCTTTGGGTGGGTGCTGGTTGTCTCTGAACTCATAGGTGATGAACTGGCATTGGCGGTTGGTGAGGTAGTTGATGCTGATCCGTTCATTTTCACCGGTGAGTCTGGAGAACGACTTTGTCTCCTCCCCTATTAGGTAGAAGTCGTCGTTCTGATGTCTGAAGAGCCATGTGTGGCCAGGGCTGTTGTAAGATCCCATGCTGAAGAACCGCTCCATGCTGATGCTGAGTGCTCCTTTTGGAGTGACGGACAGACTGACTTCCGTACTGTAGGTCTCATCCTGCAGAGGCGAGATGATGTCTGGATACTGGCTTTGAAGATGAAGTTTCCCCTGCTCAGTCTTATAGTAGATGGCAAGAATGGGAGTGTTGGAGTTGATGGCATACCCGTCGTCCCGTACCTTGATGTTGGCGCTGTCGTTAGGCACTGCTATGAGAACCAAGTCGTCCCTTCCATCTTGGTTGAGGTCTCCCCAAGCTTCATTGGTGGCCCATCCTTCAGGCACAAGTTCCTTCACACTGCGTCCATCTTTTTGCAACTCTTGGGCTGACAGGGTAGAAAAGGTCAGTACCCATGTCAGTAAAAATATTTTTGTTCTCATTGCTATTGGGTTTTAGATGTCAGTTACTATTGGTTTGTAAATGTAGTTGTTTTTTTTTACAAGTGAAAAATAATTGATATTTTTTTGGTAACGATGATGAATAATTTTGTCAAGAGGATAAAAATTCCTAATTTTGAGAAAAATCTGAAAGTGCTTAGAATGGAGGGATGAGTATGTGGACGGTAAGTCTTTATGTCAAAGAAAGCATGATAGCAAGGCAGAACATATAAATAAAGATCTAAGCAATGCATAGATCAACACATACATAAATCACTGATTCCCAAACTAATAAGTTAACCTCTTTTGAAATATAATTAGAACTAATTTATTGATTTTTAGCTTGTTATATTGTTGTTTCACGTAAAACATCGATGTCGTTGATACTAATTCATCCAACATTGTTCCACGTGAAACACTCAAAATAAAACTATAGGATATGGCGTCAGACAATGAAAGGATACAGCGATTGAAGAACATCGTGCTAAACCTGCCCGAGAGCCCAGGTTGCTATCAATATCTGGACAAGGAGGGTGTGATTATCTATGTAGGCAAAGCAAAGAATTTGAAGCGCCGTGTGTCCTCCTATTTCTTGAAAACGGTCAACTCCCGGAAGACACAGTTGCTCGTTGCAAGGATAGAGGACATCAAGTATGTGGTAGTACCCACTGACGAAGACGCGCTGTTGTTGGAGAACAACCTGATCAAGCGCTACCAGCCCCGTTACAACATCCTGCTGAAAGACGGCAAGACCTACCCTTCCGTTTGTGTGACGAAAGAGCCTTATCCGAGGGTGTTCAAGACCCGGAACATCACAAGCAAGTGGGGCACATATTATGGTCCGTTTTCTCATCAGGGTACACTCAACAACATGTTGGAGTTGATTGACAAGATGTACAACATCCGAAAATGTCGCCTTGCATTAACTGAGGAAGGCATAGAAGTTGGGAAGTTCAAGATGTGCTTGGAGTATCACATCAAAAACTGCAAGGCTCCGTGTGTTGGATTTCAGACTCGTGCAGAATACATGAAAGAGATTGAGGAGGTCCGTGAGATCCTGAAAGGAAACACAAGGAACGTGTGCGACCGTCTGATGGTTGAGATGAAGCGACTTGCTTCAGAACTTCGATTTGAGGAGGCGGAGGTGGTGAAACGCCGTTACTTGCTGGCTAAAGAATTTGTGGAGAAAAGTCAGGTGGTTACGAACTATAGCTACGATATCGACGTATTCAGTATTGCTGACGAGGATGGCTGTGCCTACATCAATTTCCTTCACGTGACCAACGGATGCATCAATCAAGCGTTCACATTTGAATACAGGAAACGAATGGACGAGACAGAGGAAGACATGCTGGCGCTGGGCATCGTGGAGATGCGAGAGCGTTACAAAAGTCACGCTAAGGAGATTGTCGTACCATTTCCCCTTGACCTAACGCTGAAAGACGCAGAGTTTCTGGTGCCGCAGCGGGGAGAGAAAAAGCATCTGTTGGACTTGTCGATGGCAAACGTACGGCAATATAAATTCGACAAGATGAAGCAGGCCGAGAAGCTGAATCCAGAGCAGCGTGCCACAAACCTGATGCGTGAGTTGCAACGGAAATTAGGTATGGATAAACTACCGATGACGATAGAATGTTTCGACAACTCAAATATATCGGGTACGGATGCAGTGGCAGGGTGCGTAGTGTTCAAACAGGCAAAACCATCGAAAAAAGACTACCGTAAATACAACATCAAGACGGTGGTGGGACCAGATGACTACGCATCAATGGCAGAAGTGGTACTCCGCCGCTATTCACGAATGCGTGAAGAGGGCACTCCCCTACCCGACCTCATCATCACCGACGGTGGAAAAGGGCAGATGGAGGTGGTGCGTAAGGTGGTCCACGACAGCCTGGGACTTTCGATTCCAATAGCGGGCCTTGCAAAAGACCGGAGACACCGCACAAACGAACTTTTGTTCGGATTCCCTATTCAAACCATAGGTATTGAGACCAACTCTCCCCTATTCGCATTCCTTACTCGAATTCAGGATGAGGTGCACCGTTTCGCCATCACATTCCACAAAGACAAACGCAGTAAACGACAGATTCATTCGGAACTTGACGAAATCAAGGGCATCGGCCCAACTACGAAAGAAAAACTGCTGAAAACGTTTAAGAGCGTTAAAAAGATAAAGGAAGCAAATATTGAGGAATTGGCTGAGGTGGTTGGAAGTGCTAAAGCAACCACCATACGC
>OMUD01000195.1 GCA_900314125.1 uncultured Prevotellaceae bacterium
TTTCTTTTCTAAATTTGCTTTATGGACGTCATACCAGGAAAATTATTTGTTGTGCCCACACCTGTGGGCAATCTTGATGATATCACCTTCAGGGCTTTGAAAACCTTGCAGCAAGTAGATCTTATTCTTGCTGAAGATACCCGTACTTCAAGTGTGCTCTTGAAGCATTTCGACATTCACAAAGAAATGATGTCGCATCATAAATTCAATGAACATCAGACAACTCTCAAGGTTGTGGAAAAGATAAGGAATGGTGCTAATTTGGCGCTGATTTCAGATGCAGGTACTCCTGCTATCAGTGATCCGGGATTTATGCTGGTGAGGGAATGTGCCAAGCAGGGTATAGAGGTGGTGACTCTTCCTGGACCAACAGCATTTGTACCTGCGGTTGTCACATCGGCTTTACCGAATGATCGTTTCTGCTTTGAAGGGTTTCTACCTCAAAAAAAGGGAAGGAACACCCGCATGAAAGAATTGGTGGAAGAGAAGAGGACGATGATCTTCTATGAATCGCCTTATAGGGTTCGTAAAACTTTAGAATTATTTGCTCTCACTTTTGGTGAGAACCGTCAGGCTGCCACTTGCCGTGAGATTTCAAAAATCCATGAACAGTGTGTGAGAGGAACGTTGAAGGAATTGTTATCTTATTATGAGGATGTTGAGCCCAAAGGAGAATTTGTGATTGTTGTTGCTGGGGCAAATGATAAATCGGATGAGAATAAAGAAATTAATAAGCCTAAAAACAAATATAAGAATCTGGATTCCCAAAAAGATTGATGGGGGTCTGACACATTTCAAATGATTATAATTTAATGAACATATTATGAAAAGAATTATCTATTTTTTTGCCATTTCATGTTTGTTTGCATCATGCAACATGGGGCAAACAGACAAAAGTAAAGAGTTGATCGACTCACTTAAAAATGCAAATTCTATGTTGAAAAACGGATATGATGATTTAATATCCAATATCAACGACATCAATGCAGGATTCTCTCAGATTGTGGCTGCGGAAGACAGGATAAATTCCATTTCCATCAATCAGGATGGAGAAACCACAAGCGCTGCACCTACGCAAAACATTAAGGAAAATATGGAGTTTATTATTCAAATCATTGATGATAATAAAAATAAAATCAAAGCTCTTGAAGATAAACTCGCCGACAAGACTTATGCTTCTGAAGAATTGATGAAATTGGTTCAGTCAATGAAGAGTCAACTCTCTGATAAGCAGAAAGAAATTGCTGATTTAAAACAACAATTGCAGGAAAAAAACATCCAGATAGGTAAATTGGGTGTAAGAATTGACGAACTCAAGACTGAAAACGACAATGTTATTAAAGAGAATCAAGCTGTAAAGTCCGAAAATCAGTCAGTTAAAGAGGAAAACAAAACCATCCGAGAACAAAGCCAGGCTGTTATTGCTGAAAATGAAGTGATTAGAAATGAGAATGAACAGGTAAAGAAAGATAATGAGGCAAAAGAGCGTATACTTCAGAACCAAGACGCTCAAATCAATGAGGCTTTCTATGTTATCGGTACTAAGAAAGAATTGAAGAAAAAGAATATTTTGTCGAGCGGAGAAATTCTGACCAAAGATAATTATGACAGGAGTGCATTTACAAAGATTGATATTCGAAACACCACCACCATTCCACTTTATTCCAAGTATATGAAATTGCTATCAAAGCACCCGGCTTCTTCATATACATCCATGAAGGATTCCAAAGGGGATTATACTCTTAAAATCACCAATCCTTCGGAATTCTGGAGCCTTACAAAATATCTGGTAATCAGGATTAAGGATTAATAAGATTTATAATTGTTATGAGAATTGTCTTAAGATATTGCTTGTGCATTTGCATTTCTTTTTTCTTTGCGATGAATGTACACGCCCAAAGGAGTGAGAAAGCTATTAAAGCCGATAAGGAATGGATTCCTACGGGGCAATGGCCTTTCTTGCTCAGGCGGTTTGAACCTGCCACTATTGTCACAGGGTTCATCAACAAGAAGAAAACGATTCATCCTTGCAACATTCACATTGGCAAGCATACTCTCATGTATGTGCTTAACGACACATTAATGGAGGCGGATCCAGGAAACGTCAATTATGTGGAGTTTGTCAATGGAGACAAATATGTGGCTAACGGCAACACTTTTGCTAAAATCGTTAAGGAAGATTCTATTGGAAGAGTGTTAATGGTGAGGCTAGTCGATTATGAAAGGTTTAAGGGAGCTGCGAATGATGCCAGCCACATGGGCTCTTTCACCTTAGGAGGTGATTTCGGCGAAATTTCGCTCGACCTCATCGGGGCTTACGTGGGAAATCCCGATGAGTTGCCGCTTCCAGTTCTCGACACTTATTTCTTTGTTTTCAAAGGAGAAATCTTTGAAGTGACAGACAAAAATATTCTTGCCAGAATCAATCAAAGCAGAAGGAAAGAATACAGGGCTTTCACACGATCAGCTGAGATTATTTCAAGAAACGAGTCTTCGGTGTTGAAAATCTGGAACAATTTCTTTGTGAATTATTAGTGTTTTGAAAGCTAAAACAAAATAATAGAAACACCATTAAACGTATTAGCAAATGGCCAAAGGGAAAGAAATCACATTCGACAAGTTTATAAGAATCCTATTTGGAGTTTTTCTGGCTGTCATCGCTTATCTACTGCTGCGCAAGTTGAGTGGGGTTCTCATGCCGTTTGTAGTGGCATGGCTGGTGGCTTATATGCTCAATCCTTTTGTGAACTTTATACAGAAAAAATGCCATATCAAGCTTCGTTGGGTTGCCATCCTAATTACGTTCATTCTTTTTATTGTGGTAGTTGGGGGAATTTGTTGGCTGATTATTCCAGCTGCCATCAACGAGATCCTCACGTTGAAGGATATTATTGTGAAATATGTGAACGATAATAATCTTCCTGGCTTGTTTACTGAATATGTGATGCCTTACATCAGTTCCACGGAAGACGTGAAGGAGTATTTCTCGGTGGGTGATCTCACAACATTCCTTGAAACCATGCTGCCAAAAATCTTTTCATTGATTTCTTCATCAATCAGTGCTGTGTTTGGGGTAGTCATGTTCCTTATCTCATTTATCTATCTTTTCTATATTCTTATGGATTATGAGAAGATGACCAAAGGATACATTAAGTATGTGCCCCAAAAACATAGGGCTTTTGTACAGGGTCTTGTGGCTGATGTGGAGGAAGGAATGAACAGCTATTTTAGGGGACAGTCGCTTGTGGCGCTTTGTGTTGGTATTCTTTTCTCTATTGGCTTTGTAATCATCGGTTTCCCGATGGCTATTCCATTGGGACTCTTTATAGGATTCCTCAATCTTGTGCCATACCTCCAGGTTTTGGGATTTGTACCTACAGTCATTCTTTCCTTGCTCAAATCTTATGAGACTGGTCAGAATTTTTGGGGAATTTTATTGGCGGCATTGCTCGTTTTTGCTGTGGTGCAGATTATTCAGGACGGATTTCTCGTGCCAAAAATCATGGGAAATGTGACAGGACTTAATGGTGCGGTCATTCTCCTTTCTCTATCTGTCTGGGGAGTGCTGCTGGGATTTGTGGGATTGATTATTGCATTGCCTCTCACCACACTTCTTATTTCTTATTATAAAAGGTATGTGATTGGTAACGATGCGGATAACGACAAAAGCATACCCGTCAAGGAAGAGATAAATTCAACGGAACAAAAGTGATGTCCGAGGATGTTGGATAATTCTAATAAAAATGCTCTGCCAGCCTTTGGCAGAGCATTTTTATTAGATAGATGGAGCACGAATTGTTCTGAATACATTACTGTGGGAGACTTTTCCTGAAATCAGGAATGCCATGGCCATACACATTATCGGGAAAGTCGTGGCGGTCACCTAAAGCTCGGATGGCTTTTAATACGTCTTCGGCACTCATCTCACGGTGAGCTTGCCAGTAGCATGCCACCATTCCGCATAGAATCGGGGAAGCGAACGAAGTGCCGTTGGCATACGTCAAACGGCCATTGCTGCTGATAACGGTGCAATGCTCACCCATTGCGCAGATGTCGGGCTTCACTCTTCCATCGGCACTGTTGCCCACAGAGGAGAAATTGGTGTTTTTGCCAGATGATGTTAATGCGCCAACTGCTAGAATATGGTCAGCGTCAGCTGGAACTCCAATACGTTTCCATTGATTGTTGCCTGAGTTGCCGGCAGAATTGCATACAATCATCCCTTTAGACGAGGCCATTGAGGCTGAACGGGAATTCAAATGTGTGTGACCGTCTTGTTCGCGGTATGACACGTTGTCTGCTGGATTGTCGAAAAGGGTGTAGCCTAATGAACTATTGACAATATCAACGCCCACACTGTCTGCATATTCTATGGCAGCACACCAGTTGTCTTCTTCGACGAGTTGCTCGCTGTCTCCATCTTCACTTCGGAGCAAATAGAACGAAGCTTCGGGAGCGGTGCCTACAAATATTTGGGGATGGTTGCTGGCTATGCACGATAAAACCATAGTGCCATGACGGTCGTAGGCATATACGTCACCATTTTCTGTGGCAAAATCTTTTGTGCCTAAAATTGTCACATTGCTCAACATCGGAATCATATCTGTATTTAAAAAACCGCCATCGATGATGCCAATTGTTATTCCTTCTCCTCGAAATCCATTTTCATGAAGGAAATCACCATTGAATAAGTGTATCTGTGACCATCCTTCCCCCCACGTTCGAGCCTCAGGAGTAACAGATGCTGTGTATGTGCTGTCAATCAACGATGAACGGCTTTTGTTGCCTGCGTTCCGAGGAACTTGATAGGTTGCAACTTTTCGGGTGGACATAACGAATGATAATGCATTCACTTTATCTATCTGTGTTGTGTCGGTGGTCTGTACGAGAACCGTATTGTTCCATTTACTGGTATGAACAATTTGAACACCGGTTTTGCGTATGTCTTTCAGATATTTTTTGCTCACTGGTAAATCGCTCTCATCTATAGAAAGATGCTGACGTCTCCTACGTTCGATAGATTTTTTCGATAGAAATTCTTCAGGATGATCTACTGTGAATCCACAGCCCAATTTGTCTTTCAAAAATATACGATATTTGTAAATCGGCTTGAAATCCTCTTTTGAACTTGTGTCAGATGACTGCCCGCTCATCTGTAAGGCAAACATTAGCATTAATGCTGTTGAAGCAAATATTTTCATTGTTTGGGGACTCTTTGAATAGTGGTGGTGAACATTGATGGATTATCTCAATTGACCTGTGGCTTTCAGTAATTTGGTGTAGGCCAGGAAAAGCTGGCAACGTGATTCCACTACGTTTGCAGCTGCTTCACGCCACAAAGCCTGGGCATCAAAATAATCTGACAATAGTTCTACACCTTTATCGTATGCCGACTTGGAAATCCGTAAGTTCTCGCTGGCCTGATCGTAGGATTTTTTAGCAATCGCTACTTCCTTGTGGCATTCGTCAAGTTGTGTCTTGCATAATGCGATTTCAAGACGCATCAAGTCAGCTTTGTCATCACGTTCAAGGCTGGCAATTTGTGATTTCACTTTAGCACTCCTCAGTTTGTTTGAACGTTCTCCGAAGGTTAATAATGGAACCTTCACGATGATTCCGATGGAACCGCTCCCATTATCCAGCAGTTTTTTGCCGGCCAACTCACCACCATTGGCATAGACAACAGAACCAAACAGAGCTACATTGGGGAGATAATCACTCTTGGTTAATTTCAGCTCCTGTTCTGCCAACTCTATTTTCTTGGATAACAGAACATATTCTGGACGGAGTTCTACGCCTCCCTCAGACGATGGGATGATGCGGTCTTGATTGGCCGTATAGGTGTCAACGTCTATTTTTGAAGCTTCAGTCAGAGGCATGCCCATTAAGTGGCAAAGGTTCATTCTTGCCAAAAGGTAGCCGTTGTCGGCTTTTTGCTTGCCAAGTTCAGCTTCGTTTAATTTCACCTGAACTTTCATCAGGTCATTACGCAAGCGCAAACCATGGCGTACGGCACTGTCAACAGTTCGTTGAAGTTCTGAAAGCATATTGAGGTAGCTTTCTGCCACTATATACATCTCTTTGGCACGAACTGCCTGCATGTAGGCCTCATCCACTTTCACAATCACTTCGTCTTCGGTCAGACGGATATTCACGCTGGCCATCTGTTGACCGATTTCTGCCATGTTGACTGCTGCTGTGATTTTTCCACCTGTATAGATGGGTTGTGTAACTTGAAGACCTCCGACAAATATGTTTTTCAACTTTAGTTTCATGTCAATGTCTGGCATGAAAGCATATTGATTCACGCGGTAGGAACCATCTGCCTGAGGAGTCACATTGGGAACGAACTGCCCCAAGGCTTCATTAAATGTGTAGATTGGAAGATTCCCTCCGCTTATGCCTAATGAGGATGAGGCGGTGGAATAAAAATCTGTCAGGAGGAGGCTTATTCTCGGATAGCTGTTGCTTTTATAGGCGTCAACATCATAACCGAGTTGCTCAAATTGCAACTTCGATTGGTGTATGGCTTTGTTGTAGTCAAGAGCGAGTTCTTGGGCTTTGGATAACGAAAGCACTTCAACTCCTTTTGCAGTTTCCTGGCTCAAAGCTTTGTTTGTGCTCAAAAGAATGAGCATTAGGAAAAGTAGGTATCTCATGTCTTGATGTTATTTGCTGATATTGTTGTCTTGTTCCTTGCTGTGATGTATGTTGAAGAATGTTGCATACAGTATTGGTATGAAAATCAGCGTGATAATCGTACCAATGAAGAGACCGCCCATGATGGTTACTGCCAGAGAGCCAAACAATGCATCGGGGATGAGAGGAATCATACCAAGGATTGTGGTCAGGGAAGCCATCATCACAGGACGGAGACGGCTTTTCGCACTTTCTATCAAGGAGGTGAATGGCGACATGCCATTACTGATGTTGAGGTTGATTTCGTCCATCAATACGATTCCGTTCTTAATCATCATACCTATCAGACCCAGCACACCGATGATGGCCACAAATCCGAATGATTTTCCAGAGAGCAGGACTGATGGAATCACACCAATCACAATCAATGGAACGCAACAGAATATAATCAGTGGTTTTTTATAGTCTTTGAACAATAAAATCAGAATTACAACCATCAGCAGAATGGCAAGAGGAAAATTCGAGAATAAATACTTCATCGAGTCATCACTAGCCTTTTTCTCACCTTCCCAAGATAGGCTGTAACCTGCAGGAAGCTTGATGGCTTCTATTTGCTTGGCGATGTCTTCTCTGGCGGCTTCTGTGCCTACACCAGGCAATGGGGAACATTGAACACGTTGGGTGCGCTGCCCGTTATGGCGCATCACTACTGGCTCTTCCCACTTGATGTCTATTGCCTTAGCCACTTGTCTCAGCGGAGTGCTTTGAATGAGGGTTTCTATCACCTCCTCTTTGCTCATCTGACCAGTGATCAGTTTTTGAATCACGGTGCGGTTTGCAATCTTGTGAAGATTCGGAATCATGCCGAAGACAGTTATGTTTTCAAGCCTGTCTATATCATTTCCGGCTTCATCTGTACATTTCAAATAAATACTCTTGCGGTTGATGCCGTCATAGAAGGTTCCAATAGGGATACCACCAGTATATGCCATCACGGACATGGCCACGTCTGAACGGCTCAAACCACTGATTCTGGCATTCGACTGGTCGTATTTGATGTCTAGCACCGGAACTTTTGGCTCCCAGTCGGTGGTGGGAAGATAGCAGGTTTTGCTGGATTTAACGATGTTCATCGCCGAATCGCACAGCACATGAAGTACCGATGGGTCTGGACCATGGAAACAGGCCTCAATCGGGTATTTTTTGAACATCAGATTATAGCGTTTCAATTTTAAATAGGCATCAGGATAGAGGCTGCTTAATTGATTTTGGATGCTGTCCATTTCCTTTACCAATGCTTCTGGACTGACAAAGTCGATAATCAATTCACCATACGATAAGCTTGGGGTGGCTATGCTGCGTACCAGGTTGTAACGGCTTGGGGTGCCTCCACAGCTGCGGGTGATGTGAGTGATGTCTTTGTTCTGCTTAAGAATATGCTCAATCTCCTCAAGGTCTTTCTCAACCTGGGTGAAATTAGTGCCTTCTGGGAGCTTGTATTCCATATACAGCTGGTTATATTCCATGTCAGGGAAGAAGGCTTGGTCAAGGTATTTGTAGCTCCATGCACTGAACAAGAGAAGACCGATGGCTATGGCTATGGCAACGTAGCGGAATTTGATGCCTAAATGCAGTGTTTTCTCCAGCAGCCAATAAAATGGGCCGCTGTAAGGCGCTTTTTCTTTAGCTGGAGTTTTATTTTCCTTGGACTCCTCTTCAATGATTTCATGGGAAGGAGATATTGGGTTTTCTGATTCTGACGTCTTTTCTCTGAGTTTTGCACGCTTTTTTTTCTTCTCTTTTGCGGCGGCCTCTTCCTCTGGGCTCCTTAGCATACTTTGGGCAAGTACGGGAACATGAATAAGGGCGAGAACCCATGATAAGAGCAGGGAAACTGCAATCACGATAAAGAGGTCGCGCACATACACACCTGCACTGTCTGGGCTTAGGAATATAGGCCAGAAAGCCAGGATGGCAATCAATGTGGCACCAAGCAGTGGCATGCTGGTCTTACGGCCGATGTTGCATAAGGCTTCTGGTTTCGGGACACCATTGTGCAAATCAATCAAAATACCATCTACAATGACTATGGCGTTGTCGACAAGCATTCCCATCGCCAAAATAAATGCACCGAGTGACACGCGTTGCAAGGTGCCGTCAAATCCTTTCAACACTAATAATGAGCCGAGCACGATTGTCAAAAGACTGAAACCGATGATCACACCAGACTTGAAGCCCATTGTGAAAATCAGCACAATGATTACGATGGCAATGGATTCAATGAGGTTCACTATGAAGGTGGAGATGGCATCGGACACGCGTTCGGGCTGATTGAATACCTTTTCAAATTTCACACCCACAGGCATACGCTCCTGAAGGTCATTGATTACTTCTTCCACCTTCTTACCCACTTTCACCACATCATAACTGCCAATGCAGGCTATTGAGATACCTAAGGCAGGACTGCCGTCGCGGAACATTTCATTGCGGGTGGGGGTGGCATAATCTTTATACACATGAGCTATGTCACCAATACGCAACTGCTCGTCGTCATGACCTTGGATAAGCATCAAGCTGATGTCATCTACCGTCTTGAATTTGTCATCAACCGAAATGCGAACACGCCGATTGCCATTATTGAAATAACCGCTGTATGCAGTTTTGTTTTGGTTGTTTAAGGTCTGGATCACTTCGGTAGGCATCACACCCAAATTGGCCATCTTCTCCTGATGCATGTCGATAAAGATGCATTCTTCTTTCACACCATATATCTCACATCGTGCAACACCCTCTATATCAGTGATATTTCGCTTGGCCAACTCGGCATAGTCCGACATCTCAATGTTGCTCAGACCGTCACCCGTCAAGCTGTAGAACATGCCATATACGTCACCAAAGTCATCCCGAACAGTTGGGGAACTGGCACCAGATGGCAATGTCAGGGAGGCATTCTCAACTTTTCGACGGAGCATGTCCCATTCCTGTTCCACTTCATCGTCGGGAATAGTCTTTTGAAGTTCAACTGATATGATGCTCAAGTCGTTCATCGACTGACTTTCAACATCTGATATCGAACGCATCTCACGGATGCTTTTCTCAATCTTGTCGGTCACTTCCAACTCCACTTCATGGGCGGATGCACCAGGGTAGGTGGTTACAACCATAGCCTGTTTCACTTTCAACTCCGGATCCTCAAGTTTCGGCATTGACATGAAACTTAAGGCACCGCCGACGACAAGGCATAAGATGAAAAAATGTATCAACTTTCGGTTGTTCAACGCCCAACCGGAAAAATCAAATGACATCATGGATTTGACAGATATTCTTTATGGAAGACAATTTTTTGTGGATTACAGTAGTTTGCCAACGTTTGATGGGGTGGTCTTGTCGGCTTCAATCACTCTCTGGCCTGGCTTGAGAAAACGCACACCGGCAGATACCACGGTCTCACCGGCTGTAAGACCAGAAAGGACTTCTATGTTGCCACGTGTGTCAAGCGGACCAGTTGTTACAACACGCGGGCTCACACAATGGGTGGTTTTGTCATATACAAAAACCAAGGATTGGTCTTTTTTACGAATGACGCATGAAGATGGTATGCGCACACTTCCTGCTTCACCGTCTTTGGAATAACTCACATATACCATGGTGCTCATACCTGGAGTGATGCGGCTGACATCCGCTCCCGGCTTAAAACTGAAACGAATCATATACAGCTGACTTGCATTGGCATCTTTGCTCATTCGGGAAATGTCGAGGGGATAGATGTTGTCGGGCATCACATCAAATGAGCAGATGGCACGGGTCATTTGACTCCGACGGCCGTAGTCTGAGGCTGGGATGAATATTTCAATCTCTGTGTTTGAAGAGGTGAATAACGTCATGATAGGCATGCCGGCGCTAACATTCTCACCACCATCGTGAAGTTTGTTCTGAACATATCCTGTCATCGGTGAGTACAAACGGCAATAGCTCACCTGGTCGCGATGATGGGAGAGCTTCTGCTCAATCTGCTGGATGCCGTATCGGGCTTTGTCATAATTGGAGGCTGTGGCGGTGCCTTCGTTATACATCGATATCACACGCTCTGCGTCTGCCTTGATCTGAGCATATTCTGCCTCGGTGGCGGAGAGCTGGACTTCATAGTCATGAGGGTCAATCTCTGCCAGTAGCTGACCTTTCTTTACGTAATCTCCTTCTTTAACATATACTCTGGAAATCGTTCCACTTACTTTGAATGATGGATTCACAGTTTCTGAGGCTTTGGTTTTTCCCGGATAACTTATCATACTTTCCTGGCCAATACCTTCTGCTACAGTGGTCTTTACATATTGCAAAGATTTTTTTGCTACTTTTTTATCTTTGCAACTGCTCAAAGATATTAGCAATATTAGTGAAATAATAAAGGTTGAAGTCAGTGACTTTGGTAGGTGTGGGAACCTTTTGACTGATTTTTGTGACATAATCTATGAATCATTTATTATTTGCAAAAATAATCATTTTTATTTATATAATAAAGTTTTTGGTGGGTATCTCATGTTTTTATTACATTATTTACGTACTTTTTGAACATTGTTTTACTTTTATTTGTATTTTTGTACGATATTTTTTATATTTGTGAACTAATATTCACCTTCTATCTATCATACTGACTTTCTATTATGATGCTGGATAACGTTTTATATGAAAAGATTATTGGCAATAGTCAGGACAAACTTGCTGTCAACAATCAAATCAAGCGACTTTCCCAAGGTGGAATGTTCATCTGTCTTGAAGGAGAGGCGAAAATTGTTCTTGATGAATCTATTTATGATTTAAAAAAGAACAACATGGTTATTTATTTCCCTTATTCCACTCTTAAAGTATTGTATCGATCCGACGACTTGAAAGGATTGATGATGGCTGTGGAAATTGAGGCCGTGCAACCTCTGCTCTCAAAAATCACGGACCTTGACTCTGTGCTGAATATCAGGCAATCACCTGTGACTGTGCTGACAAAAGAAGGCTTGGAGAGAATCAGCTCGTATATCAGGTTGTATGAGAAGCATGTGGAATTGTCGAAACATTATGCCGACAAACAGCTTCGGCGTTATTGGCAACTGAATAATCTTCAATTGGAAAACGTTAAGGTGAATCTCATCCTACAACTTCTTTTGGCTTACTCTTCTGGTAATGAGGGTGTTAAAAATACAGTTGACAGGAGGGATGAAATTGTGAGGAAGTTTCTGCTGGATCTCCGTAAGTTCTATATTGAACAGCATGAGGTCAGTTTCTATGCAAACCAGCAGTTTATATCCATGAGATATTTCTCTTTTGTCATAAAGGATAGAACTGGTAAGACTCCCTCACAATGGATTACTGGAGCTTTGCTCAATGATGCCAAGACCATGTTGACCGATTCGAATTTCACAGTCAAGGAAATTGCTGAAAAACTCTATTTCCCTAACCAATCGTATTTTGGTAAATGGTTTAAGACGCATGTGGGAATGGGACCGCTTGAATTTAAGAGAATGGAGAATCTGAAGTGAACAAGGCAATCCACATACACCTGCTATATCTCGTTCTCATCCTTCTGGGGATGGGAATGTCTGCCTGTACGTCTAAGGATGAGGAAATTGTCAATAAGGTTGATTTCCTCAACGATCTTGCGTATGAGAACCATTATGTGGCTGTTGATTCGGTCCAAAAATATGCTTGGTTGGCACTTAAAGAGGTGCAGAATGCAACTGGATATAAGGATGGTCGCTATGAGGCGCTTTGTAACCTCGGTTTTGCCAAATATATGGCCATGGATTACGATTCTGCGGAAATCGTGTTGCATGATGTACTCGACAACTCACCCAATGAACTGTATAGGCTTGTGGCGGATGTGCTGATGATGAAAGTGTGCCAAAGACAGTCGGAGAACAAGGCCTTTTATGATTATCATAACGATGTGCAGCAGAAAATGATACGCATTCTCCCAGAAGTGAGAAACATGACGGAAAGACAGAAAAAAATATGGAATTTCGCTCTTTCAGACTATCACATGTCACTTTTCATTTATTACTATTATCTGAGACAAGAGGAGGATGCAAAAAAAGAGTTGGAATATATATCCAATCATAAGCAAATTCTGGAAAATGACACGGCACAGGCGGCTATGTTTTATTTCTTGGTCGGAAACTCAAGGAATGTGGATGACAAATTATCTGACGATGATTCTGAAAATCTGCTTGAGGCTGCGGCACTGGCAAGGAATCATGGCTATAATTACATCCTTGCCAAATCCCTTACATCGATTGCGGAGGATAT
>OMUD01000302.1 GCA_900314125.1 uncultured Prevotellaceae bacterium
TAAATTAGTTATTATGAAAAAAATTTTGGTTACAATCTTATATCTGGTCGCTTTGGCGACTCCTCTGACATCATTGGCACAGAACGATGCAGAACAGGAAGCTCTTAAAAATCTGATAGGCATGTGGGAGACGGAAAATGATGGTACATACTATCTGGAATTTCAAAATAACGGACAACGTAAGCACACCATCACTGGTTCCAGAATAGCCACATACGACTGGGAATTCAAAAATGTGTCTATCAGCAACGCCTCTGGTGATATTCTCGGCTGGGGTGAAAAACATGTCACATCCGGCACCATCATTTACACTAATAACAACTCTACAAACAAATATGATTTCCGCAATTTGAATAAGTACACTTGTGAATTCAAAATGTGGGGAGTATGGCATAAGGCGCATAAGTGCAAGAAAGAAATAATAAACGGTCAGACCGTATATGCTCCTGTCAACAAACCTGCAACTATCAGACCTACTGTTGTTGATAACAATGCAGTCACACAGCCTGTGGACAATAGCAATACTTCCACACGCCCTGTGAATGTTCAGACTACAGAGCCTACACAACCAGAAAACGTCAAAAGTTTGACGCAATTGGAGGCTATTAATCTTCTAACTGGTAACTGGATGACAGAGCCTTCAGATAAAGTGCCAACCTCCTATCTTACATTTGAGAATAAAACCAATCCAGCCAAACGGTTGCTCAACACCACTGGGTTTGCGACCAAAAGCTATGACTACTGGGGAATCCACACCAATACCCGTGATTTCTCAACAGGAGTGATTCAGGCAACTAACAACTCTCCATTTCTTAATGATAACTATCGATACAGGTATCTGACCAAAAGCTCTTGCGAATTCTTTATCAATGGCGTGTGGGTTAGAGCTATAAAACAAAGAGCGGCCAGACAGGCTTATGATATAAATGTGAATAATTATAGGAGATAGACTCTACGTGAGATAACTGAATTGAATTCCAAAATTCTGAAAAAACTTTTATAACTGCCCGCTAAACTTTTCATTCCATAAAACCTAATGAACAGATTCGGGTTAAAACAAAAAAAAGAATGACCTCAGCGGGTCATTCTTTTTTTTCGTCTTCATCCTTGTACCATTCGGCATACATCAGGTAATGGCTTGCGATGCCTTGATTCAGCTCTTTGGACTGTTCGGGATCAACCTTCTTGATGAATTTGGCGGGAACACCACCCCACAACTCTCCAGGACCCACTTGAGTGCCTTTCAGCACCAAAGCACCAGCGGCGATGATCGCACCCTCACCAATCACTGCGTCGTCCAACACCGTGGCTCCCATGCCAATCAGTGCGCAGTCTTTCACCGTGCAGCCGTGGAGAGTCACATTGTGACCAATGGTCACGTCGTCGCCAATCTCTATCGCTGCTTTCTTATATAACGTGTGGAGACACGAACCGTCCTGAATGTTCACACGATTACCGATTTTGATGTAGTTCACGTCACCTCGCACCACTGCGTTAAACCAAACCGTGCAGTGGTCACCCATGGTCACGTCACCCACGATGGTGGCGTTTTCGGAAAAATAGCAGTCCTTGCCGAATTTCGGAGTCAAACCGCATACTGTCTTGATCAATGCCATGAAAAAAATATGTTTCTCGTTTGTATATACTTATTGAATAAAATTGGATAGCATAGCTGAAGGAGCAGCTTAAGTCATTAAGCTTATTTCATGATGTTGTCCCAGTGCGTGTTCTGAGATGCATTCAGGTTGCTCAGAATGTCATGAACCTTCTCTTTCTCGTTGGCGGTGCCATGACCTTTATAAACGTTCACAATCTCATCTCGCTTGTAGTCGGAGAAGATGGCTGGAAGCTCGCTCAGCGTCTTGTTGGAATGAGCTTCCTGAAGCAGTTCTATCGACTCGGTGATGGCAGTTCGGCCGCGGTCAGAGTTATTGCTCATCTCGTCGAGGCCAAGCCGGTGGTATCGGTATAGCAACTGACGGAAAGGCTCCATCGACGACTCCATGTAGTCGTTGATAATGGCATGGCGGTTTCGCGAGTCACCGAAAGCTTTCCATCCAGCATCACCGATTGTCTGGGCATTGTTCACAATCTGCTCCACCACTTTCAGCACCTCAGTACCGCCCAATGGAGAGAAGGTGTCGAGGTCCATGCCAATGAACAGATAGGCATAATAGGCCAAAAGAGCAGTCAGGTTGTCGTTCATGTTGGTCAGGTTGAACTCCAAAGGGGTGTATTCCTGATAATTGAAATTGAAACTGTTGTCGCGCATGCTGAACACCACCGTGTTATAGTTGGAGTTGTAAACCGGTCGGTTCAGTTGAAACAGGCACTCACCGATAAAAGAGTTCTCCTCCTGCTTGTACTGCTTCACCGTGATGTTCATCGTGCAGTCTATGCGCTCCTCTTCCTTGAACTGAAGCTCTGTCCATGAACGGGTGTTCATAAACTCGTTGATGGCATTCTCCAAAGTCTCAAACACACTGGTGTTCGTGCCCTGAACCTGTGTATGGATGATCTTCACCTTACAGTTCAATTCCTGGGAACGCAAGGATGGCATCAAACCGAACAACAGGATGAATAATAGGATGGTCCTATGCATGGTCGTTACGCTTTAGGGGAATTTAGATAAAGGAAACTATGCTCATTTGGAGGAAAGCTGACTTACCAGCTCGTCCACGATGTCAACGGCCACATCGGCCTTGCTCTTCAATGGGAATGGAACGGAAGTGCGGTCGCGACGGATGATGGTTATCTTGTTCGTGTCAGTACGGAAACCGGCACCTTCGTCGCGCAGGGAATTCAGCACGATGAAGTCAAGATTCTTCTTCTCCAACTTGCGTTCGGCATTCACCTCCTCGTCATTGGTCTCTAAGGCAAAACCCACCAGCACCTGGCTGTCGCTTTTCAACTGACCCATGGCGGCTGCAATGTCACGGGTTGGCTTCAGCCGCACCACCAAGTCGTCGCCCTTACGCTTGATTTTCTCATCAGCACGCTGCTCGGGAGTGAAGTCGGCCACAGCGGCACAGAGAATGCCACCATCGCTTTCTGGAAACAGACGGACGCAAGCCTCATACATCTCGCCTGCACTCTCCACCTGTGTCACATGGATGCGGGGATGAAGGTTGGCTGTGGACAAGGAAACCGGACCAAGCACCAACTCCACCGCACCCCCTCGGCGTGCAATCTCCTCAGCAAGTGCGAAACCCATCTTGCCTGATGAATAGTTGCCGATGAAACGGACGGGGTCTATCTTCTCGTAGGTAGGCCCAGCGGTGATCATGATGCGCTTGCCGGTCAAATCACCACTGCCATCCGCCTCGTCAAAATAGGCATCCAGCACCTTCACAATCTGTTCTGGCTCTTCCATGCGCCCCTTGCCTTCAAGATGGGAGGCAAGAAAACCTGTGCCGGGTTCTATGATGTGGTTGCCGTAGGATTTCAGGATCTCAAGGTTATGCTGGGTCGATGGATGGGCATACATGTCAAGGTCCATGGCGGGAGCCACAAACACAGGAGCCTTCATCGAAAGGTAGGTGGTGATGAGCATGTTGTCGGCCACGCCATGGGCCATCTTGCCGATGGTGGAGGCGGTGGCGGGAGCAATCAGCATGGCGTCGGCCCACAAACCCAACGAAACATGGGAATGCCACGTGCCATCGCGCTGAGAGAAAAACTCACTCACCACGGGCTTGCTCGTCAGTGCCGACAGCGTGATGGGGGTGATGAATTCCTTGCCTGAAGGGGTAATCACAACCTGCACCTCAGCACCAGCTTTGATCAGCTGACGGATAATCAAGCATGACTTATAGGCGGCAATGCTGCCTGTGATGCCCAACACAATTTTCTTTCCTTTCAACATGGTTGTATGCTTTATTTGGGTTCTTCTTATTGGCTGAGATGATTCAGCCCTTATATTTCAACGACAGACGACGGACCACCTGCTTCGTGTTCAACGGAAAATCGCCCTGAAGGATCCAACTGATGAAGCCAGGGTCTTTCTTCACCACCTCTTCCACCAAGCGGTTCTTATACTTTCCGAAGGTGAATATCTCACGGCCTTTATCGTCAAGCACCACACGGCCGGCCAAATCCACATTCTTGTTCATCGAGGAAAATTCCGAAAGGAACGACACGTCGTTCGTCAACTCGCCCTCATAGCGGTCGAGCTGGGCTTGAAGCACCTCATAGGTAGCTTGGGTGTCCGACAGCGCCTGATGTGCACTCGTCATCTCCTTGCCACAATAGAAACGGTAAGCGGCATCCAGATTGCGTTTCTCCATCTTGTGGAAGATGTTCTGAACATCCACGAAGCGCACATCGCTCAAGTCGAAGCTCACACCTGACTTTAAGAACGATTCCACAAGCAGCGGGATGTCAAAACGGTTGGAGTTGAAGCCACCAAGGTCGCAACCCTCAAACACGTCGTGATAGAGCGAAGCGGCTTTCTCCTTGAAGGTGGGACAATCGCTCACGTCTGCATCCGAAATGCCATGGACGGCGGTGGTCACTTCAGGGATATGGACCGTGTTGCCAAGGGCGTCAACTGGGCGGAAACGCATGTTGCCCGCCTGCTCGCTGCCGTCAGGCATTACTTTCACATAACCCAGTTCCAGTATATAGTCCTTCGACACGTCCAGGCCCGTGGTCTCCAAATCGAAAAACACAATCGGACGTTCCAATTTCAGTTTCATATCTTTAAAACGTTTGCAGAGGCAACATATTGTATTGCATTGTGCTATAAAGAAAAAAGAAGAACAAAGAACCGCTGCATTCGCAAGCGCGGTTCTTCATTCTTCTGCATGCCACCTCTGTGAGGTGATTATTCATTCAGCATCATTGGCATCAGCAGCATCAGCAGGTCTTCACCCTCTTCTTGCTCGGCTGGGACAATCACGCCGGCACGGCTTGGGTCTGCCAACTGAAGGATGATGTTGTCCGATTCCATGCTGTTCAGGATGTCGAGCAGGAAGGTGCCCTTGAAGCCGATGCTCATTGGGTTGCCCTCATAGTCGCAGATGATGCGCTCCTCAGCAGCAGTGGAATAGTCGATGTCCTGAGTCGAAACCGTAAGCTGACCGCTCTCCATGTGAAGCTTGGTCAACGAGGTGCTCGTACTTGCAAACACCATCGTACGGCGAAGGGCGCCAATCAGCGCCTCACGGTCAATCGTCACATGATATGGGTTGTCGCTTGGAATCACACTGTTGTAGTTCGGATAGCGGCCCACAATCAGACGGCACGACAACTTGTAGTTGTCAACCTTTATCTCAGCGTTCTTCTCGTCAAAACGGATCTCTGCCTCGCCTTCCACCTTCGACAAGATGTCTTTCAATGTCTTGGCTGGCTTCTTCGACAGGATGAAGGAAGTTGACTGAGATGCCTTCACCGAACTGTTGCGGTCGCGTACAAGCTTATGACCATCGCTGGCCACGAAGGTGATGTAATCCTCGCTGATGTCAAAGAACACACCGTTCATCACCGGACGGAGCTCATCGTCAGCCGTAGCAAACAAGGCTCTCGACAAACCGTTCAGCAGAACCTTGCTGTCGATGCTGATGGACTGTACGTCGTCAGCAATGTTCAACGGAAGTGGATACTCATCGGCGTTCTGGCCCACGAAACTGCTCTTACCGTTCTGGTAGAACACTTTGATTTCGTAAGTCTCGTTGTTCACCTCAATCGTAATGGGCTGCTCGTAAAACTCTTTCAAACCATTCAAGATGGTGTTGGCTTTCACGGCAAATTTGCCACTTCCTTCCGGTTCCTCCACGTCGATGGTGCTCACAAGCGTGGTCTCGCTGTCTGAAGCCGTCAGCGTCAGCTTGTTACCTTCCATCTCAAAGAGGATGCACTCAAGAATGTTGATGGTGCTCTTTGAATTGATCACCCTGCTCAAGGACTGAAGACGGTTGTAGAGCAAAGTGCTGGATACTTGAAATTTCATCGTTTTTTATGGGGTTTGAGTTATTTAGAATCATTGTCGATGTCAACACTGCAGAAGGTTTGCAGAATTCATCATACAAAGATAGGAAATGTTTTTTGGATTTAGAAAAAAAGACCTGAAAAAATTCGTTATATCAAGAATAAATTTGTAAATTCGCACTGCAATCAGACCTTGAGCCTTATGGTGTGTTCTAAACATAATTTATAGAACCCACCTTTTATTCTTGCTGAAAAGGCTGAAAGCAGAAGAAAAACTGAAGAAAAAACAAAAACTATCAACAACTAATAACTCAAAAATGGAATTACAAGGAAAAGTAATAGTAGTGTGCGAGCCGAGAAGTGGTGTGTCTAAGTCAACAGGTAATGCATGGATGACTCAGGATTATGTGATTGAGACTCATGAGCAGTTTCCTAAACGAATGATGTTCAATGTATTCGGAGAGGACAAAATCAAGCAGTTCAACATCCAGATGGGGGAGGAAATCAATGTGTTCTTCGATATCAACGCAAGAGAATACCAAGGTAAATATTATAACGACATCAGGGCATGGAGAATCGACCGTGTGCAGCCTGGACAGCCAGCCCCTGCCGACAATGGGACTAACTTCCCACCGATGCCTAACACCCCTCCTGCACAGCCTGCAGCACCGCAGCAGATGGCTGGCGCCGCTCCTCAGCAGCCCGACTTCAAGCAGTCTGAGCCGGAAGACGACCTTCCATTCTGATGCAGTTCGAGGTTATTTGTAATCACAAAGAAGGCGCTGATGTTCAGCGCCTTCTTTGTCTTACTGCCTCATAAAGCAGAATCGCAGTGCTCACCGACACATTCAAGGAGTCCAGACTCCCCAGCATCGGGATACGGATATGACGGTCGGCGGCATCACGCCACTGAGGAGTCAACCCCGTGGACTCGGTTCCCATCACGATTGCCGTAGGACCGGTCATCGGAGTGTCGTAATACAACTCCGAGTCCTGAAGCTGAGCAGTCAGGATCTGGATGCCGCGTTCCTTCAGGAAGTGGATGCAGTCCTCAGAGCTGCAAGCCACGCAGGGAACGGTGAACAGGGCACCGATACTGCTGCGGATCAGGTTCGGATTGTAGAGGTCGGTCAGCGGGTCACACACCACCACGGCATCAGCACCTGAGGCATCAGCGCTACGCAGGATGGCACCCAGATTGCCGGGTTTCTCCACACTTTCAAGCACCACAATCAGCGGATTCGGTCCAAGCTCCAGACGCTCCAGACTCTGCACACGGCTTTTCAGCAAAGCCAGTACGCCTTCGGTGCTCTCTCGGTAAGCCATCTTGGCATACACCTTCAGGCTCACATGAAAAACACGGCTTGGTTCCAGCGACGGCAACACCTCCTGAAGCGAGGAAGAGGAGGGAAGCAGCTCATCACAAACGAAAAGGCTGTCGGCCTCATAACCATGCGACAGGCAATGGCTGAGCTCACGGGCACCTTCCACCACGAACAAGCCCTGTTTACGACGTTCCGACGATTTCTGCTGAAGCAACACCACTTGCTTCACACGAGGATTCTGAACACTGGTGATTAGGGGTGTTTCCATTGGTTATGCGATTTGATGTCCATTGTAAAGTTCATAATACTTGCCTTGCAGGGCCAACAACTCTTCGTGGGTGCCTTGCTCAATAATTCTGCCGTGGTCCATCACCACGATGATATGGGAGTTGCGCACCGTCGAGAGGCGATGGGCAATCACAAAGGTGGAACGGCCGTTCATGATGTGGTCCATCCCTTCCTGGACCATCTTCTCCGTACGGGTGTCGATGCTGGAGGTGGCCTCATCAAGGATCAAGGCTGGAGGATTTCCCACAGCGGCTCGTGCGATGGCAATCAACTGACGCTCACCCTGACTCAGGTTGCCCCCGTCAGCGGTGAGAGGGGTGTCATAACCCTGGGCAAGACCCAGGATGAAATTATGGGCGTTCACCAGTTTGGCGGCGGCAATACACTCCTCATCGGTGGCGTCAAGCTTACCGTAGCGGATGTTATCCATCACCGTTCCGGTGAACAGGTGGGTCTCTTGAAGCACCATGCCCAGCGAACGGCGCAAGTCCTCACGGTGGATCTTGCGGATGTCGATGTGGTCGTAAAGAATCGTGCCACCTTGGATGTCATAGAAACGGTTGATAAGGTTGGTGATGGTGGTTTTTCCAGCTCCCGTACCACCCACCAATGCCACTTTCTGACCGGCTTCCGTGTCGAGGTCAATATCAAAGAGCACCTGTTTCTCAGCCACATAGCTGAAATCCACGCCCGAGAAGTCCACCTCTCCACGCTGACGGACCAGGTGGAAACTGCCGTCTGACTCCGGCACCTTCCAGGCCCACACACCCGTGCGGTGGTCGGACTCATGCAACTCGCCGTCAGCACCTTCTTCGGCATCCACGAGGCGCACTGTCGCTTCATCGTCTTTCTCCACCTCTGCATCCATCAGCGTGAACACGCGGTCGGCTCCAGCCAAAGCATTGATCACGCTGTTGATTTGCTGACTCACATGGCTAACCGGCTGTGTGAAATTCTTGATCAGGGTAAGGAAGGCCACAAGCGTGCCGACGGTCAGGGTGGACTCAAAAGAGATGAGGTTGCCACCTGCATGAAGCGCAATCACACCGCCAAGCACGGCGGCCAACACATAAATCAGGTTGGAAAGGTTGCCGTTGATCGGCATCACCACATTGGCCACCCTGTTGGCATTGTAGGCACTTGATCGAAGGGCTTCGTTCAATTCCTCGAACTGCTTGATGGTGGCGCGCTCATGACAAAAGGTCTTGATCACCTTCTGCCCTGTCAGCATCTCCTCTATGTAGCCATTGATTTTGCCGAGATTCTGCTGCTGGCTGCGGAAATGGAGGGCAGAACGCTCTCCGAGTTTTCGGGTCACGAACACCATCACCAACGTCATCACAAGCACCAGGAGCGTGAGGGGAACGGAGAGCACCACCATGCTCGCAAAAGTAACTGTGATGGTGATGAGGGAGGAGAACACCATTGGAATGCTGCTGCCAATCATCTGACGGAGCGTATCGACATCGTTCGTATAGACCGACATGATGTCGCCATGGGCATGCTGGTCGAAATATTTGATGGGCAGCTGCTCCATGTGAGCAAACAGGTCCTTGCGCAGACGAAGGAGGGTGCCCTGCCCCACGTTGATCATCAATCGGTTGTTCAGATAAGAGCACACAATGCCCACTGCCAGGATGCAGCCCAGTTTCAACAACGCCTGAGCCAGAGGGGCATAGTCGGTCGAACCCGTCTCCACCATGGGGGTGATATAATCGTCAATCAGCGTGCGGGTGAAGAGTGTGGAGGTCAGGGTCGTGACAGAGGTCACCACTATGCAGGCCAGCACCACCAGCAACGAGAACTTGTAGTGACGCACCACATAGCCGAACACGCGTCTCACCGTCTTCCAGCTGTCTTTCGTCATCTTGGCGCCAAACCGGTTATGAGCTCCGCCTGGACCACGTCCTATGTTGATTTGTCTTGCCACGTTCTGGATTGTTTTGAGGAGTTGGGATAATTATTTCTTTTGGTCAAAGTCACCGCCGTTCTCGATCTGCAGGCGGTAGATGTCCTGATAGATAGGATTGCTACGCAGCAACTCATCATGAGTGCCAAAGCCATTGATCTCGCCATTGTCCATCACGATGATGTGGTCGGCATGCTGAACACTTTGGATACGCTGCGATATGATGATTTTCGTGATGTCGGGAACCTGGTGGGTGAACGCATCCAGGATCTTGGCTTCGGTGGACGTGTCGCAGGCACTCGTGGAGTCATCCAATATCAGCACCTTCGGCTTTTTCAGCAAAGCACGGGCGATGCACAGACGCTGACGCTGACCACCCGACACGTTGGTGCCGTTCTGCTCAATGTGGGTCTCATAGCCTTCAGGCATCTGGTCGATGAACTCACTCGCCTGGGCCAAGTCGCAGGCATGACGGCACTCTTCAAGAGTGGCATCCGGTTTACCCCAGCGCAGGTTCTCAAGAATTGTGCCGGAGAAGAGAATGTTGTTCTGAAGGATCATCGACACCTCATTGCGGAGCACCTCCACGTCGTAATCCCGGACATCCCTGCCCCCCACTTTCACCACACCGCTATGAACATCATACAGTCGGCTCACCATACTCGCGAAAGTGGATTTACCGCAACCTGTGCCGCCAATCACGCCCAAGGTCTCACCCGACTCCACCTTCACGGTGATATGCTGAAGGGCGGGACGTGTGACCGAGCCTGTGATATTCCCGTCTTCATCACTCACGCCCTGACGGTAGGAAAACGACACGTCGGAGAATTCCACGCTGCCATCGGCCACTTCCTTCAATCCACCGTCAGCGGGCGATGTGATGTCGGCACGCTCGTCCAGAACCTCCACCACACGTTTGCCCGAGGCGGCACTCATCGTGATGCTCACAAAAATCATCGTCAGCATCATCAGGGAGGTCAGGATGCTCATCACGTAGGTGAAGAGGGAAGTCAGCTGACCAGTGGTCAACTCACCGCCCACAATATAGTGGGCGCCGAACCACGACAAAGCGATGATACAACCATAAACCACCAGGTTCATCATCGGATGGTTGATGGCCTGAAGGCTCTCCGTCTTCACAAACAGCTTGTAAAGCGACTCGGCCGCCTTGCGGAATTTCGTGTTCTCATAGTCCTCCCGCACGAAGGCTTTCACCACCCTGATGGCCTGAACGTTCTCCTGAACGGAGTTGTTCAGGGCGTCGTACTTTTCAAACACCTGAGAAAAAAGCTTCACCGTCTTCGAAATCACCAGATACAGCGACAAGCCCAATACCACCATGGCGGTGATGAAGATAAGGCTCATTTTCCAGTTGATAAACACACACATGAAAATACTGAAAATCAGTGTCAGAGGAGCGCGTACAGAGGCTCTCAGGATTTGCTGGAAAGAGTTTTGGAGATTGCTCACATCGGTGGTCATACGTGTGATGAGTCCCGATGTGGTGAAACGGTCGATATTGGAGAAAGAGAATGTCTGGATATGGCTGTACATGGCACTGCGAAGATTGTAGGCAAAGCCAGTGGAGGCATAGGCTGAGTTGCGGCCTGCCTGGATGCCGAACCACAGCGAAAGGAAGGCCAGGACGAGCATCACACCACCATATAAGCATACATTGCCCATATCGCCCGCATTGATACCACGGTCGATTATCCATGAGGTCACATAGGGAATAAACGTGCTCATCAGCACTTCCAAGGAAGTGAACACAGGAGTCAGAATGGACGACTTCTTGAAGTCTCCAACATTTCTTAGGAGCGTCTTAAACATGAATCCGTTCCGGAGTTTTGCTGTTTTGTTATTTATTTCTGATCCGAAGATGAATCATATCAATAAGCAAAGGTAATGAAAAATATGGATAATCATTATCTTTTTTGGTGTTTATGCCTTCAGTTTGACCTTTTTTTTGTAATTTAGGGGCTGAAAAACAACGCTAACCGATAAAAAATTCATGGCATGATTAAAATTCTCTGTAAGAATAATGGCAAGACCATTGAATGTGAGTTGGGAACCAGACTCATTGACATCTACGAGAAATCAGGACTACAGATGGAACACAAACCCATTTGTGCGTTTATCAACAACCGGCTCGACGGACTGAAATTCAGGGTTTTCTCTGCAAAGACCGTGGAATTTCTCGATGTGGAGAATGCTGCGGGTAGAAAGGTCTATATGAGGTCGCTCACCTTCATCCTTTACAAGGCGCTGCAGGATATCGTTCCGGGAGCCAGGCTCACGGTTGAGGCACCGGCATCCAAAGGCTATTTCTTCAAGATGGACTTCAACAAGTGC
>OMUD01000046.1 GCA_900314125.1 uncultured Prevotellaceae bacterium
TAAATACTATAATGTATGATAGATACGCATTCACATATTGATGCGGAGGAATTTCAGGACGATGTGGAACAGGTCATCCTACGCGCCAAAGAGGCTGGCGTGGAGAAAATCCTGATTCCGAACATCAATGCCGACACCGTGGAGCCGGTTCTTGACCTTTGTCGGAGACACCCAGGCATACTCTTTCCCATGATGGGACTCCACCCAGAAGATGTCAATCCCCATAAAATCGATGTGGCCAGAACGCTCGACCACATGGAGACACTCTTGAAGAAAGAGGATAATCCATACGTGGCAGTTGGTGAGGTGGGGCTCGATTTCTATTGGGATGACACGTTCAGGACCGAGCAGATTGCAGTGTTTGAAAGACAGGTGGAGTGGGCACTTCAATATCATCTGCCATTGATGATCCATGCAAGGGAAGCACACGACGATATTGTCAAGGTTATAGAAAAATACCATGATGGCAGTCTCACAGGCGTGTTCCATTGTTTCGCTGGTGATGAACGGCAAGCATGCCAACTGTTGGAATTCCCTGGGTTCTGCCTCGGTATTGGTGGAGTGCTCACCTTCAAGAAGTCCACGCTGCCCGTCGTGCTGAAGAAACAGGTGCCGCTGGAACGGATTGTGTTGGAAACCGACGCGCCTTATCTCGCACCTGTTCCTTTCAGGGGAAAACGCAATGAGCCGGCGTTCGTCATCGAAACGGCAAAACGTTTGGCAATGGTGTATGAGACCACTCCCGAAGAGGTTGAGAAGGTGACCACCGACAATGCTTTGAGACTTTTTTCCAAGATTGCAGGATAAAGAGGCTGAATTGTCATTTGTCACCCCATTTTTGATACATATTTTAAAAAAAAGCACTTTTTAAGGCAAAAAATCAAACTTTAATACAATCTTATTTAAATCGTAAAGAAAAATTTATTATTTTTGTTCAAGATTTTGTGGTTTTCTCGGAAATTTGTTGTAACTTGCACACAATTCGAGAAAACTATCAATGGAGAGATGCTCGAGTGGCTGAAGAGGCACGCCTGGAAAGCGTGTAACCGTCTAAAGCGGTTCGCGGGTTCGAATCCCGCTTTCTCCGCAGGAAAAATGATGAAAAATAATTATTAATCTTAAAATTTTAACCACAAAATGAAAAAAGTATTTGCAATTATTGCATTGATGGGAGTATTTACTCTTGGAATGTCTCAGGCTGCATACGCACAGGACGACGCTGCTGCTGCTCCAGCTGAGGAAGTGACTGCTAACGACGATCAGGCTGCTGCTGAGGCTGCTGAACCTGCCGCTGCTGATGCTGCCGCACCTGCAGGAGGTGAGGAAGCTGCTCCTGCTGAAGGAGAAGAAGGTGCTGAGGCTGCTGAAGGCGAAGAAGCTGCTGAAGGCGAAGAGGCTGCTGCTGAAGAGGCTCCAGCTGTTGAAGAGCCACAGGTTGTTGAAGATGGTTTCTTCAAGGCTTTGAAGAGAAAGTTCATCGAGGGTGACGCATTCTGGATGTCTCTCCCTGCTCTCGCTTTGATTTTTGGTCTTGCTTTCTGCATCGAGCGTATTGTTTACCTCACTCTCGCTGACGTGAACACCAAGAAGATGAAGGAAGACATTGAGGACGCTCTTGTGAACAAGGGTGACGTTGAGGCAGCTAAGGCTATCGCTCGCGACACTCGCGGTCCTATCGCTTCTCTCTACTATCAGGGTCTCATGCGCGTGGACGAAGGTGCTGAGTCAATCGACAAGGCTGTCGTTGCTTACGGTGCTGTTCAGTCTTCTAACCTTGAGAAAGGTTGCTCTTGGATCACACTCTTCATCGCCATGGCTCCATCTCTCGGATTCTTGGGAACTGTGATCGGTATGGTGCAGGCATTCGATGATATCCAGGCTGCTGGTGACATCTCTCCTACAGTCGTTGCAGGTGGTATGAAGGTGGCCCTCTTGACAACCATCCTCGGTATCGTGGTTGCGCTTATCCTCCAGCTCCTCTACAACTACATCCTTTCTAAGATTGAAGGTATCACTGCAGACATGGAGAACGCTTCTATCGACCTCCTCGACACTACTTACAAATATCAGGCTAAGCAGGCTAAGAAGTAATTCAAATTCCGTATAGTTAAACTTAAAAAAAGAGTAATCAATGAATATTGAAAAAATCAGCAAATATTTACTCTTAGGACTGTTCGGAGTTTCTATTCTTATTTTCGTTCTTTTCCTCGCTGTAGGATTTGGAACTCCATACGAAGCTGATCCTAAGATGAATGCGCCTACACTCACTGGAGTGTTCGTGGCATGGGCTATCATCCTCACCGTTGTAGCTTTTATTGCCATGATTTGGGCATACGTGAGCTACATCCGTCAGCATGGAGTTGAGAGAGGACTCTTCTTCACTTGGGGACTACCTATCGCAACCCTCGCTATCGGTCTCATCATCGGTCTGATGCACAAGAACGAGGACTTCATCTACAACATGAACGACCACGCATCTTCAAGTGCTATCGTAATCTCAGAAGCTGCCCTCATTTCTGTGCTCATTCTTGGAGTACTCGCTGTGGCTGCTATTATCTGGAGTCTTGTAAAAGGTGGTAAATAATTAGAAAGGAGATAATATATGGGAAAGAAAAGAAAAGTTCCTGGATTGAACTCAAGTTCAACAGCCGATATATCTTTTATTCTTCTCATCTTCTTCCTTATTACTACTTCAATGGATACAGACCAGGGATTGGCTCGTACTCTCCCTCGTCCGCCGGAAGACGAAAATCAGAATAAAGAGATTAAGGTAAAAGAGAGGAATATCCTCAATATCCGTATCAACAAGGACAACTACATCATGATTGCTACCTTGACGAATGAGGACTATATCCACTCTGTAGCTGAAATCACAGAACGTGCGAAAGAATTCATCACTAACGTCAACAACGACCCTAACCTCCCAGAAGTGGCTGAGAAAGAGTTTGACTTGCTTGGCAAAGTGAGGGTGACGCCGAATCATGTGATATCAGTCCAGACCGACCGCGGTACAAGTTATGGTGTCTATTTCCAGGTGCAGGACGCGCTGGTGAAGGCATATAACGAACTTCGAAATGAGTTAGCTAAAGATAAGTTTAATTGCACATACGAGCAGGCTTCTGAAAAACAAAGGGCTGCGATTCGTAAGGCAATTCCTCAGAAGATCTCTGAGGCTGAACCAAAACGTTACGGTAAAGCTATTTAATCTATGAGCAGATTTAATAAAGATGGCGGCAGAGAAATGCCGGAGATGAACACCTCATCTCTCCCTGACTTGATTTTCTCCATCCTCTTCTTCTTCATGATGGTTACAACCATGCGTGAGGTTACGTTGAAGGTGAAGATCGACAAGCCAAGAGGTACTCAGCTTGAGAAACTCGCTCGTAAATCAGCTACATCGTTCATTTATATGGGTAAGCCTATGTCAGCCATGGATGGTTCCGGTACGCGTGTACAGGTTAACGACAAGCTGCTGTCAAACGACGAGAACTTCTCTAACATTGTGACTCAGTATATTCTTGACGAGCAAGGTAAGCTTGCACAGTCCGACAAGCCTTTCTTCACTGTTTCACTCAAAGTTGACCACGACACCCCAATGGGTTTCATCACCGACTTGAAACAGGTGCTCAGAAAAGCATACGCTCTGAAAATCGTATATTCTGCTAATAAGATGGAGACGACAGAGTATTAGAGACTGGTCCGTAGATAAAAGAAACGGAGCACCCAAAAAGTGCTCCGTTTCTTTATAATGAACATTTTAACACATTGCATTATGAAACAATATCTCGACCTGCTGAACCGTATTCTGACAGAAGGAGAAAAAAAGGAGGACAGGACCGGCACGGGCACCATCTCAGTGTTTGGTAATCAGATGCGATTCAATCTTGACGACGGATTTCCTTTGCTCACCACCAAAAAGCTGCATCTGAAATCCATCATTTACGAACTGCTCTGGTTCCTTAATGGTGACACCAATGCAAAATATCTGCAGGAGCACGGAGTGAGGATATGGAATGAGTGGGCTGACCCTGACGGTAATCTCGGTCATATCTATGGTTATCAATGGCGTTCGTGGCCTGACTACAATGGAGGACATATCGACCAGATTTCCAATGTCATTGACCAGATAAAGAATAACCCGGATTCTCGGAGAATCATCGTGTCGGCATGGAATGTGGCTGACCTCAATAACATGAACCTACCTCCTTGCCATATCCTTTTCCAGTTTTATGTGGCTAATGGCAGACTTAGTCTCCAACTCTATCAGCGCAGTGCGGACACTTTCCTCGGAGTTCCGTTCAACATCGCCTCTTATTCACTCTTGTTGATGATGGTGGCGCAGGTGACAGGGCTGAAAGCAGGCGACTTTGTCTATACCACCGGCGATACCCATCTCTATCTCAATCATTTGGAGCAGGCTAAACTTCAGCTAACACGTGAACCTCGCAAACTCCCCCGCATGGTGATCAATCCGGATGTTAAAGATATTTTTTCCTTTAAATACGAGGATTTCAAACTTGAAGATTATGATCCGTATGATCATATCAAAGCGGTAGTGTCTGTCTGATTGTTCTTTTATATCATTATTTATTCTTTCCAACCATTTATTTGCCCTCAAAATGAGAATTTCTATTATTGTGGCTGTTGACAGGAATATGGCCATTGGTGCTGATAACAAGTTGATTTATTGGCTGCCTGACGATTTAAAACGTTTTAAGCAACTGACCACAGGCAACACCATTATCATGGGTAGGAAAACTTTTGAGTCTCTGCCGAAAGGTGCATTGCCAAACAGACGGAATATTGTGCTCACCCGAAGTAAAGATGCTTTTTTTGTGGGAGCTGACCGTTTTGATTCCTTGAAGAAAGCACTCGACGATTGCAGGAAAAGGGATTGTGAGGGGGATGAGAGGTCAAAAGAAGTTTTTATTATCGGTGGTGCTTCCGTTTATAAACAAGCCATAGAATTGGCAGACAGAATCTGCCTTACTGAAATCGATGCAACTTCAGATAAAGCCGATACCTTTTTACCTCAATTCGACCGTGATGAATGGAAAGAAACATGGCGCGAAAACCACCCGGCAGATGAACGTCATCAGTTTCCTTTCGCTTTTGTGGATTTGGAAAGAATGGAAAAAGAAGAGGTTGCTTAATCCGAACACATTTCGTCCTAATGAAAGATTTTGGGTTAACAGGGATCAAGAAACAGAATAACGCTGACTATCAAAGTCAGCGTTATTCTGTTTCTTGATTCATTAGTTGAAATGTTTAGCAGCAGTTTGTCAATGGGTTATCGCACCACCATTCATCTTCCATCCAACCAATGTGTGTGCCGATTTTCACTTTCAGCCAACTGCCTTTCTTATCCATCAACAGAGGTGTTTCCTCCGTGGTGAAGGAATAAACCGCTTTTGCTTTGGAACTTGGAGCACTGCGCAGGGTGATGCGCTGGCCACCATAATTTCTGGTGAAGAAACCGATGCAGGAGTAATGAATCCAATAACCGCTTTTTGAACCGGTCAGTTTCACTTCTTCTGATGGATCACCGATGTCGTAATCTTCATAGCTGTCACCAACGATACGCCACCATCCGTTTTTAGGAGACGTCACAACCAGACCTACAGTCTTGTCGGTGGCGATTTTCTTCACGATCTTGCCGTTAGGAGCGTTGCGGATATTTGTGAAAGGACCATCTTTGTCCACGATGACCACACCAATGCCTTGTGCGCTGCAATAGAGTGTCGCTGCGATAAGCAGTACGAAGGTAAGCAAACTCTTTTTAATCATAGTTTTTTTAGGTGTTATATATCAGTGTATTTGTCTAAAGTTCAAGATATTTCTTGGCGAGGGAGAGCAGGAACTCCGCACTGCCTTCGATTCCTAAGAGAGAGGAGTTGATGCAAACGTCGTAGGAACGGCTGTCGCCCCAGTTGCTTTCACTGTAGAAGTTATGGTAGTCGGAGCGAACGGCGTCGGTCTGTTCAATCAGGTCTTTCGCTGTCTCGGCTGAGATGTCGTTGCGGTCCATGAGGAATTTCACCCGGTCGTTGTAGTCCGCACGGATAAAAATGGAGAGGTGGCGAGGATGGTCGCGCAGGATGTACTCCGAGCAACGGCCGACGATGATGCAATCTTCGGTCTCAGCTTTCTCACGGATTACGTCAGATTGGAATTTGAACAGCGACTCCTGACTCATGCTGTTGTGGTATAGGTTGCCGTAGGAAGCGAATGGGGAAGACAAGGTGCGCAGGAAATTGGAGAATGTGCCGCGGTGAGGCACTTCATCCACTTTCTTGAACACCTTTGGGGATATGCCACTTTCCTCGGCAGCCATCATGATGAGGCTACGGTCGTAAATCGGGATGCCGAGCGACTTTGCCATCAACTCACCGATGGCTTTACCGCCACTGCCGATTTCGCGGCCAATGGTGATCACATATTTTGATTTCTCTTCCATGGTAGTATGTTTTTAGGTTTTACTTAGTTTTCTTTTCGCTAATTTACAAAAATTATAAATATCATGCAAATGGATAAGAATAATTTTTTTGAATTTCGCTTTAATCTAATGTTTTTGCACTCTTTAATCCACCCTGATGGTAAAAATACCATAGCATTCCACCGGCTATGAGGATGGACAGACCGTCGCTCACAGTGATGCTCAGCCACACACCTTTCGTGCCCCACCATCCAGGAAACACCAACAGGAATGGAATGAGCAGCAGCAACTGGCGACTCAGCGAGAGGAAGATGCTTTTCTTGGCCATTCCGATGCTTTGGAAGAAGTTGCCTGTCACAATTTGGAAGCCGATGAAAGGAGCCATGATTTGAATCAGCCGCATGCCTTCGTTCGATAAGTCGGTCAGCACGGGATCATCAGTGAACAACCGGATGGGAACGTGAGGGAAAAACTCACAGATTATGAAAGAGATGCACATCACGATGGTGGCATAGAGGATGCAGTAGCGGAGCACTTTGTTCACCCGGTCGAACAGTTGGGCACCATAGTTGTAGCCGGCTATCGGTTGCATGCCTTGGCAGATGCCCATCACCACCATGATGAAGAGGAACGTGATGCCGTTTACAATGCCGTAGGCGGCTATCGCGATGTCGCCACCATGATTTTGCAGTCCTTTGTTGATCAAGATGACAACCAGACAGGCACACATCTGAATGCAGAATGGGGAGAGGCCGATTTTCAGAATGTTCTTCACGATGCGGCTTTTCAATCCGTAGATGCCTTTGTGAAGATGGATGAGGTCCTTTGGATTGCTCATCACGATCCATACGTATATCAGTGCGAACACCTGTGCCAGGACTGTGGCGATGGCGGCTCCACGGATGCCCATGTCGAACGTGAAGATGAACAGGGGGTCGAGGATGGAGTTCACGATCACCGTGGCGATGGTGGCGGTCATCGCTACGTGTGGATGACCGGTGGAGCGAAGCGTGGCGTTCAAACCAAGATAGAGATGGGTGACCACATTGCCCAGCAGGATGATGTACATGTATTCATGGGCATAGCCAACGGTGCTGGAACTGGCACCGAAAAAGTAGAGCAACGGGTTGATGAAGAGAATGCCGAACACAGCCAACAGCACGCCTACAATGATGTTGAGCGTCACCACGTTGCCTAAGGTGGCTTCTGCGGCTTTGTTGTCCTTCTGACCTAATTTCACAGACATGTAGGTGCTTCCTCCCACGCCTACCATCGCACCGAAGGCGGCGCTCAGGTTCATGATGGGGAAGGTGACGGCCAGCCCCGACAGCGCCAGGGCGCCTTCGCTGCTGTCGCCAATATGGCCGATGAATATACGGTCAACGATGTTGTAGAGCGATGAGGCGGTCATTGCCACCACTGCTGGTAGGGCATAGCGCATCAGCAAGCTGCCTATCTCTTTGGTTCCTAACTCTTTGGTGCGGTCGTTTACAGATTGATTCGACATTTTTTTGTATAGCTTGTAGGGTTGAAAATGCCCTTCCCACAAGGAGAAGGGCCGTAAGTGTTTGTTATCTCTTGAGTTCGCTCCATTTCGGCGGATCCACGCCGAGCAGATTTTTCACGAAGAAGTCATAGCGCTTGTGTTCGCCGAACTGCTCGCCCATGGTGTGGTGGGCACCGGTGATGACCAGCAGCTCAAAGTCTTTGCCGGCTTTCTCCAAGGCATTCACCACCTGCATTGTGCTCGCTGGGTCCACGTTGTCGTCCAACTCGCCGACCACGAGCATCAGCGGGCGCTCCAGCTTGTGGGCGTTGGCCACATTCGATGAAGCCACGTAGCTGCTGTCAATCGGATAGCTCATCCATTGTTCGTTCCACCAGATTTTGTCCATGCGGTTGTCGTGGCAGCCACAGGCGGCATAGGCGGCTTTGTAAAAGTCACCATGATTCAGCACGGCGGTCAACGCTTCCTGCCCGCCGGCAGAACAGCCGTAGATGCCCACTCTGTCAACATCCATGTAAGGATATTGCTGGCAAGCGGCCTTGATCCATGCGATGCGGTCTGGGAATCCGGCATCTTGGAGGTTCTTGTAGCACACTTCCTCGAACTCACGGCTACGGAACGAGGTGGTCATGCCGTCCATCTGAACTACGATGAAGCCCAGCTCAGAGAGGTCGGCCAGATTGTAGAGCCATGGGGTGAAGTTTTTTGGGACGTATTGGTCGCCGGGACCTGAGTAGATATATTCAATCACCGGGTATTTCTTTGATGGGTCGAAATTGCTCGGACGCTGAATCAGTCCCCAGATATCGGTCTTGCCATCACGGCCTTTAGCCACGAATACCTCCGGACGTTTCCAGCCTGTGGCCTCAAGATTCGTGATGTCGGCGTTGGCCAGTTGCTTCACGATTTTTCCATCCTTCGTGCTGCGAAGGACGGTCACAGGAGGATTGAGTACGGTGGACCATGTGTCTATCATGTATGCCATGTCGGATGTGTAGCGCACATTGTGGTTGCCTTCCTCCGGGTTCAGGCATTTCAGACCCTTGCCGTCAATGCCCACTTTGTAGTGGTGGATGAGGTATGGGTCTTCCTCCGTGGCGTTTGTCCCAGCGAACTCACCGCTCTTGCGGCTGTCTGACTCGCGGAGGCCGGTGTGGCCGTTGGCGGAGAAATAGATGACACCTTTGTCTTCATCGATGTGGTCAATCGAGCGGACATAGAAGTCGCCTTTCGTTATCTGACGGATCAGCTTGCCTTTCTTCTTGTCGTACAGGTAGATGTGGTTGTAGTTGTCGCGCTCGCTGGTCCATACGATGTATTTTCCATTCTTGAAGTCGTGACGGTACAGGCGGTTGTAGTTCACATATTTTTCGTTGGTTTCCTCAATGATGCAGCGAACCTCTCCTGTCTCGGCGTCAAGCTCCAGGAGGCGGTAGGTGTGGTGGCCGCGCTCGTTGAAGGCGAAGGTCACGTGGCGGTTGTCGTCCTCCCACGAAGGGGCATCCACATAATACTGCTTCTCAAAGAGGGCGGTGCTTGGTTCTGTCACCTTTCCTGAAGCCACCTCCACAATCACAGGCACTCGGTAGTTCAGCGAGTCGCCAGGCTTGGCATATTCCTGCTTGTGCAGCTTCGGCTGAAGCTGGTCGGATGGGGAAGACTCCACGTAATAGACATAGCGCTTCGGTGCTGGTTTGATGCGTACCGTGGCGTAATATTTTCCATCTTTCGAGAATTGGCCGTAAGAGGAGTAATAGTAGGTGCTGTCACCGTTGGTGGTCAGTTGGCGCACCGACTCGCGGTCCGATGTGCTGCGGGTCCACAGGTTGTTGTCCTTGTGGAAGATTTCCAGACTTCCGTCAGGACTGCGCTGAACGCCGTCTTTCTCGTCTGGCACCTCCATCCAGTGGCGCTGGCGTCCCCAAGGACGGTGCATGCGCTCTCCGTCGGACAATGTGGCGGAATTCAAGTCGTAGGACCAGCGGCGACCATCGAACTCAAACGACAGGATGTCGGACTCACGGCGTTCGTCTGCCTTGAAATAGCGCGGATTGCCTAAAGGCAGCCTGCGTGCATCCACTTGCTTGCCGCTCTTTTCCGAAAGCTGACGGCTCAGGCTCTCGCTGTCAAACAGGTCGGTGAGCTGCTGGTTGTCGCTGTCAATGAGCTTGTAGGCTGTTCCTTCTTTTGTGGTCTCGGTGTACCAGAATTTGTGTGTGCCGTCGATGGCATGAGCCCGTACGTCGCCGTTGAGCATCTTGCCAGAGTATTTTCCACGGATGGAATAGGCGCGTTTGTAATCCTCCACCGTGCCCTGGCCGTAGCCATAGAGGCAGGCGGTGAGCAGGGCCAAAGTCAATAGTCTCTTTTTCATTGTGGTTATTGTGTTGTTGCGAAATGATCTGACTGATAGGGAGCTTTATTACTTCATCTTGGCGTCCTGTGCCTCTCCCATGGCTTTCTCAAAGAATTCCTGCGGACTGATGCTAACAGGCTCCACCATGAATTCAGGCACGTTGTAGGACTTCAGGAAGTATTTGTAGAAATCAGGGTCTTTCTGTGGCACCTCAAACGGTTTGTGAGCTTTGCCGTTCTTGTCGAAGTAGGAAATGTAGAGGCGGCTGTAGTTACCGTCGTCGCGGCGAGTGGCAAACATAATCCAGCGGCCGTTGCTCGACCACACGTGGTAGCTCTCGGCTTGGTCGCTGTTGGCTTCCTTGAGCGGACGGGTCTCCATCGTCGTCAGGTCGGTCACATAGAGGTCGGCATCGGGATGCCAGATGTGGAAACAGCCGAATTCACCCAGTCCGAACAGCAGGTAGCGGCCGTCTGGACTGATGCGTGGAATCGTGGCGCTCTTGCCTTCACCGGCTGCGTCATAGACCATCTCTTTCTCACCGAAGGTCTTGGTTTTCGGGTCGAAGGTCTTGCGGTAGATGCTGTATTTGATATCCTTGTAGCGTTCGATGATTTGGGTCTGGTGTTGTGCCAGCTTCTTGTCCTTTGGTGCGCCTGCGTTGCCATACACGTCCTCAGCCTTGGATTCGGTGCTCGTCACCGAGTCGTTGAACTCAAAGTGGGCGGAGCAGTAGTAAAGGGTCTTGCCGTCGGGTGCCCACCAAGGGAACACCTCAAATTCGGTGGAGTCGTTTTCCACGATGCTCACCTCATTGTTCTCCACATCATAAAGGATAAGATCGCTGGCTGCGTCCTGCACCTCAATCTTTGCCTTGGACTTCGTGTGGAACGACTGGCCTGTGCTGTTGGTGGAGTAGGCGATGAGAGGAAGGGTAGGGTGCCATGCAGGATAAACACCTGCACTGATGGTCTCAGGGGTCTTTAGGTTCACTTTCTTCGGCTCGCCTTTATACACGATCATCGTGCCGCCGTGGGCTTGGCGCATGTGGAACTGCATGTTGTCTGTCTTGTAGTTCTGATAGGCATGGCAGTTGATGCACTGGCCGTCACGCTCCGTGGTGATCATCATGTTGTTGTAGATGTCGTTCTCATCAAAGTTCGTGAGGTTGCGCTGGCAGATGCGCAGCTCCTCGTATGCCACATACGATGGGTTGATCAATCGGTAGGAGATATAGTTGTCAATATCTTCTGCCGCCACGTTGATGGCAAACTTCTTGAACGACTTCCAGGTGTCGTTGTCTTTGGCAAACACCTCTACGGTCAAAGACTTTCCTTTGCTGTTCGACAGCATTTCCGACCACTCGTCGGACGGAATCTGAACCTTGATGCCGTC
>OMUD01000197.1 GCA_900314125.1 uncultured Prevotellaceae bacterium
AAAAGATGAAAAGTTACTTACAAATTGCACGTGCCGAATATCAGCCGAAATTGCCTCAGGCATTGAAAGGTTATGTTTGCGCAAAAGAAGGAGAGCCTACTCATTCTGTTGGAAACCAAGAAGAAATCAAGGCTATGTTTCCAAACACTTACGGAATGCCAATCATTGAATTTGTACCAGGAGAGAAAAAGGACTTCAAACCGTTCAATGTGGGTGTCATACTATCGGGTGGACAGGCTCCAGGTGGACACAATGTAATCTGTGGTCTTTTCGATGGTATCAAATCATTGAACAGCGAGTCTAAACTCTATGGTTTCATTCTTGGACCTGGTGGTTTGGTTGACCACAAATACATGGAACTGACATCTGACATCATTGATGAATATCGCAATACCGGAGGTTTTGACATCATCGGCTCTGGAAGAACCAAACTTGAGAAAGTTGATCAGTTTGAGAAGGGTATCGAAATTCTCCGCGAGCTCGGCATTCAGGCTTTGGTGATTATCGGTGGAGACGACTCCAATACAAACGCATGTGTTCTTGCAGAATACTATGCTGCTAAGAAATATGGGGTTCAGGTGATTGGATGCCCTAAAACGATTGACGGTGACCTCAAAAATGAGCAGATTGAAACTTCATTCGGTTTTGACACTGCTTGCAAAACTTATTCTGAGTTAATTGGTAATATCCAGAGAGACTGCAACTCTGCAAGAAAATATTGGCACTTCATCAAGTTGATGGGACGTTCTGCAAGCCATATAGCACTGGAATGCGCCCTGCAGTGTCAACCAAACATCTGCCTCATCAGTGAGGAGGTTGAGGCAAAGGCGATGTCGTTGGACGATGTTGTTGAGTATATAGCCAATGCCGTAGTTGAAAGAGCAAAGGACGGCAACAACTTTGGAACTGTTTTGATTCCAGAGGGATTGATTGAATTTATCCCAGCTATCAAAAAACTGATTGCCGAGCTCAACGACATTCTTGCAACCCCTGAGGCACAGGCTGTAGAACGTGAGAATCAGATTGACTATGTGAAAGCTCATCTTTCTGCTGAGAACCTTGCTGTATTCAATTCGCTTCCAGCAGATGTGGCATCTCAGTTGGCACTCGATCGTGATCCTCATGGTAACGTGCAGGTTTCTCTGATTGAGACAGAGAAGTTGCTTTCTCAAATGGTGGAAGAAAAGTTGAATCAGTGGAAAGCTGAAGGAAAATACAATGGCAAATTTGCTGCACAGCATCATTTCTTCGGTTATGAAGGCCGTTGCGCCGCTCCATCTAACTATGATGCTGATTATTGCTATTCATTAGGATACAATGCATCACGCCTTATTGCCAATGGAAAAACGGGTTACATGTCAATCATCAAAAACACCACAGCACCTGCTGACCAGTGGATTGCCGGTGGTGTGCCTATCACAATGATGATGAACATGGAGAAACGTAACGGTGAGATGAAACCTGTTATTAAGAAAGCTCTCGTTGAGCTTGATGGAGCTCCATTTAAATATTTTGCATCAAAACGTGAAGAATGGGCTAAGAAAACTGCGTATGTTTACCCTGGTCCAATTCAATACTTTGGTCCAACTGAAGTATGTGACCAACCTACCATGACGCTCAAATTAGAACAGGCAAAATAAACTGCATTTCTATTATTGAATCAAAGCGTATAATGCACAATTTCGTGCATTATACGCTTTAATCCTTATTGATGATTTTGAAAAAGAATGACAATAGATGTTCAACCGAGAAGGAGGAGCGTAGCTCTTCTTTTAGTGGCGTGTCCAGAAAATTGCTATGGGTAATTCTGATTTCTGTTGTCGTGGGATATTGTTATTTCTTTTATAATAAATTTGTAAAGCCATATTCATACAGATGGAAGGCACTCTATGGAGAGGTGAAATATCCAGGAGGCGATGTGAGAGGGATAGATATCTCACACTATCAAAAAAAAATCAATTGGGAGGAACTTGCAAAATCAAATATCCAAAATACCCCAATCCAGTTCGCCTATATTAAAGCAACAGAGGGAAGAGATGGGTTTGACGAATATTTTGACTATAATTTTCAGATGGCCAAACACCATCGAATAGCAAGAGGGGCATATCATTTCTTTACAACACAAAGTTCTGGATTTGACCAGGCACGACATTTCTGCAATCATGTGAAATTAGAAGAAGGTGACCTTCCACCTGTACTCGACATAGAAATCAGCATGGATGAAACTAGCGATGCAGAATCACACAAAACAAAAAACGAGATCCTGAAATGGCTTGCCTATGTTGAGAATCATTACAGAGTGAAGCCATTAATTTATGCATCGTATAGATTTAAAGAGAACTATTTGAATGACAGCATCTTCAATCAATATCCCTATTGGATTGCCCACTATTATGTTGATTCATTAGAATATACTGGAGACTGGGTCTTCTGGCAACACACCGACGTGGGTAAAATCAATGGAATCGAAGGCTTGGTGGATATTGACTTGTTCAATGGCTCTATCAACTCATTTCGTAAACTTCAAATAAAGAAATAACTTGCAATTGAATTGTCAACAGACTGTGAAGGAAAACTAATTTTCACATCACTATTTTTATAAAATGCTAAAATTACTCTTTTTTGATGGTAATGTTTTTGCTGAGAAAATAATAATGAGTAATTTTGCAGAAAATAACCGGTTTTGAATTCCAAAAGGTATATATATATTCTTTTTTTTGTCGCTTTTTTCTGCATAGGGCAAAGTATGTTATCCTCTTCACCAAAAAGGATATGTTCTTTTGTATATAGACCTTTGAGATCATTAGCCATCCAACGTGTGAACGACACGATCCCTCAAAAAAATGATTCAACTACAGCTAAACCGGACGTTATCAATGTTGATAGTCTTGCTAAGAATCAAAGCAGGGCTGTTCAGTGGAATGATTCACTCGCCCAGATTGAAGACTCGGTGAAAAAGTCGAGGAGGGGAGCGCTTGAAGACCCTGTGGCTTATGAAGCAAAGGATTCCATCGTATTTATGATGGACAGCAAGAATGCATATCTCTATGGCAAAGGGAAAGTCGATTATCAAAACATCACCCTCACTTCTGAAAACATAACAATGAACATGGACAGCTCCATTGTTCATGCAATTGGAGCCGTTGACAGCTTGGGACGTTTATATGGGAAACCAGTCTTCAAGCAAGGGAAAGACGAATACGAGTCTGAGACCATGAGCTACAATTTTGACACCAGGAGAGGATTTATCACCAACGTCACGACCGAACAGCAAGAAGGCTTTCTTTATAGCGAGGAAGCGAAAAAAGGAAAAGACAACGAACTGTATCTGAGAAGAGGCAGATACACCACTTGTGATGAAGAGCACCCACATTTCTATATCGCACTCAGTAAAGCTAAAGTCCATACTGGAAAAGATGTTTTCTCAGGACCAGCATGGCTTGTGGTTGAGGATGTACCTTTGCCAATAGCCATTCCTTTTGCTTATTTTCCCTTCACCAGCAAATACAGCTCTGGATTTATCATGCCAAGTTACGGAGACGAGAACTCCCGAGGCTTTTACTTACGCGATGGAGGCTACTATTTTGCAGTCAACGACTATTGGGACTTGAAAATAACTGGCGAAATCTTCACAAAAGGTTCATGGGGATTGGGTGCCCAGACAACTTATAAGAAAAGGTATAAATATTCAGGCAATTTCTATTTCAACTATCAAGTGACGAAAACAGGTGAGAAGAACTTGCCCGATTATTCTGTCACCAAGAACTTCAAGTTGCAATGGAGACATCAGCAAGATTCAAAGATGAATCCAAACAGCTCATTCTCTGCAAGTGTCAATTTTGCGACTCAAAGCTACGAAAAGAACAATCTGACTAGCTTATATAACCCCACGTCCTATGCACAAAGCACAAGAACTTCATCAGTAAGCTATTCGCGTTCTTTCCCAAAAATTGGTCTTAGCCTTTCATCAAGCTTCAACATCACGCAGAATATGCGTGATTCAACCATTTCTCTCACGCTTCCCAACTTGAGTATCAATCTTCAGAAATTCTATCCGTTTAAGAAAAAAGTGCAAGTCGGGAAACAGAAATGGTATGAAAAGATTTCGATGAGCTATTCCGGTACTTTGCAAAACAGCATAACCACAAAGGAAGACCAATTGCTACACAGTAATTTGATAAAAGACTGGAACAATGGAATGCGCCATACAATACCGATTTCAGCTTCTTTCACTTTGCTGAAATACATCAATATTGTTCCAATGTTCAACTACACGGAACGTTGGTATTCCCGCAAGGTCAACCAAAGTTGGGACACCGAAAACCAATCTGTGGTAAGAGACACCATCTACGGATTCAACCGTGTGTATAATTATAACCTCAGTTTGTCCGCAAACACAAAAGCGTATGTGTTTTTCCAGCCCAACAAGAAGATTTTTGGCGACAAAATCCAGATGGTCCGCCATGTGATTTCTCCGTCAATATCATTCAGTTATGCACCAGATTTTTCAGCATCAAGATATGGGTATTACAAGACTTACACTAAAACTGATATGGATGGCAATGTGTCGCTTGTGGAATATTCTCCATATCAAGGTGCAATATATTCTTATCCAGGAAGAGGCAAAACCGGATCCATCTCCTTTGACATTGGAAACAACATCGAGATGAAGATTAAGAGCGATTCTGACTCCACTGGGGTGAAGAAGGTCAGCATCATTGATGAACTCGGTGCCAATTTGTCATACAATCTGGCTGCCAAGCAACAGCCATGGAGCAATCTTTCAACCCGACTTCGTCTGAAGTGGGGTAAATTTGCATTGAACCTCAACACCACATGGATGACTTATGCTTATGAGTTTGACAAAAATGGCAATGTCGTTGTTGGAAACAAAACAGAATGGTCGTATGGGCGATTTGGACGTTTTCAAGGAATGTCGAAAAACTTGTCATACACTTTCAACAACCAATCTTGGAAAAAGTGGGTAAAAGGGTTCCGTAAGCTGTTTTATGGAGAAGATGACGAAGAAGAAGTGACAGCAGACAACAATCTGGAAGATGGCATGGAATTGGCTAATCCCGACAATGAGCAACAGGAAGAAAACAAAAAGGAAAACAGCGATGGCCTTGATGAAAATGGCTACATGAAATTCAGCATTCCATGGTCTTTCTCTGTCTCTTATGGTATCACTATGGCGGAAGACAGGAGTCGGAACATCAATGTGAAAAACATGAGATATCCTTT